>JABDHD010000003.1 GCA_013285685.1 Bacteroidota bacterium | reverse complement strand
TCGTTGCTCCAAATTATATTGTACCTGTATAACTCCTCCTGATAAAGAAAAAATGAGCCACTTGTGTTTATGTTCAATCCTACTTTAAAAAAGGGGTTGTTAGTTTGATTGTCCCTGTTGAGAATAAAAGCAATGTTTGTTGTATGGGTTGAATAAGGTAGCACCGTAATCATCGTCGGTATATTTTTAGTGCAGGCGGTACTAAGTATTTCAAATGCGTCGTTATCGATACGGTAAAAGGCCTGCCACGAACACGTCATTGAACAATATCTCAGTGTATCATTACTATCATTGTGAACCGTTACGGGTAAGATAAAAAACTCCTTTTCTTCATAGGCATATTCTCGATTCGTTCTTTTAACAATCTTATTTTGATCTATTGTTATCGTATAGTGTTTTTTTTCTTCATTCGTCAAAAGATGAAGGCTTGCTGTAGGTAAGTTCAATTTTTCTTTTTGTTCTTGTTCATCCCAGTCTGAATTCGAGGCGTATGAACTGCCATCTTTATCGTATTTTAACAATGCTGTGTCGCTCAATATCTCGGGATCGTGAAATTTACGGTCCGCCTTAAAATCATTGGATTTGAACCATTTGTAAAATTTCATCTCGATTTTTAAACGAACGAGTTCATGCGGCTGCTTTTCAATCAACAGCTTCAACGGGATCAATAACGATCTATGCGGGGGGATAGCCAATTGCTCAAATTCTGCATTGTTGCATTCCTCATCAGATAAATGCACATAATCATTCTTTGTAATTGAAAAAAGCTCGGTCGGGTGGCAGTCTGAACCCCAAAACTTCAAAGTATCATCGGAATAATTGACGATAAATGCGCGAAGTACCTCATATCGGTGCTCAATATTTCCGCCTAAATCACCCGAAAAATAAGAGCCGATTATTAACAGTCGTGGCGATTGAACCGGTCGCCCCTGGCTTTGACCGTTGATTGCCGCCAGCCAGACGCCAACACTCACCAACCACATTAATTTAAATTTACCGGCCATACTTACGCTGCTTACAGCCTAAATTTATAAATTTGGCGGCTGCTACACAAAAAACAGCAGATTATATTTTTTATGAGTAAAGGGGTTGTAAGTAAAGAAGAAGATTATTCGCAATGGTATAACGATTTGGTGATCAAGGCCGATATGGCGGAATATGCGCCGGTTAAAGGCTGTATGATCATTAAGCCCTATGGTTATTCCATTTGGGAAAAGATGCAGGCCGTGCTGGATGCAATGTTTAAAGAGACCGGGCATAGTAATGCCTATTTCCCCTTACTTATCCCCAAATCTTTCTTTTCAAAGGAAGCCGCCCACGTGGAGGGTTTTGCAAAGGAGTGCGCGGTGGTTACGCATTATCGTTTAAAAAATGACGGTAATGGCAATATTGTGGTCGACCCGGAAGCAAAGCTGGAAGAGGAACTGATCATTCGCCCCACCTCGGAAACGATTATCTGGAACACGTACAAAGGCTGGGTGCAGTCGTACCGCGACCTGCCTATACTGGTAAACCAATGGGCCAATGTAATGCGCTGGGAAATGCGTACGCGCCTGTTCCTGCGCACCACCGAGTTTTTATGGCAGGAGGGCCATACCGCCCATGCTACGGCTGAAGAGGCTATTGCCGAAACCGAACAAATGCTTAATGTTTATGCCGATTTTGTGGAGAACTGGCTGGCCTTACCAGTCATCCGCGGCAAAAAGACCGCCAACGAGCGTTTTGCCGGGGCTTTGGACACTTATTGCATCGAAGCCTTAATGCAGGACGGTAAAGCCCTGCAGGCCGGTACATCGCACTTTTTAGGGCAGAATTTTGCCAAAGCATTTGATGTAAAGTTTACCAACCGGGAAAATAAGCTGGATTATGTTTGGGCAACATCCTGGGGTGTGTCTACGCGGCTAATCGGTGCGCTCATCATGGCGCATTCGGATGATGCCGGCCTGGTATTGCCGCCAAAACTGGCGCCGGTGCAAGTGGTTGTTGTGCCGATATTTAAACATGAGGAAGAACTGGAAAATATATCGGCGTACGTTAAAACGCTGACCGCTGAATTAAAAGCAAAAGGTATCAGTGTTAAGTTTGATAATCGCGACACCCATCGCCCGGGCGCGAAATTTGCCGAGTGGGAATTAAAGGGCATACCGCTGCGCGTTGCCATTGGCAGCCGCGATATGCAAAACGGAACCGTTGAGCTGGCACGCCGCGATACCAAAACAAAGGAAACGGTTTCGCAGGAAGGTTTAACCGCAAGGATAGAATCGTTATTGGTTGACATTCAGCAAAACATTTATCAAAAGGCTTTAAATTTTAAAACAGAGAACACCAGAGAGGTGGATACCTATGAGGAATTTAAACGCCTGCTGGATGAAGAACCGGGATTTCTTTATGCCCATTGGGATGGTACCTCAGAAACGGAGCAGCTGATAAAAGATGAGACCAAGGCGACCATACGCTGTATTCCGTTGAATAATAAACAGGAGGAGGGGGTATGTATCCGTACGGGGAGGCCGTCGACACAACGCGTTATATTTGCGAGGGCTTATTGAGGCTGTAGAGACGCAATATTTTGCGTCTCCCGCGCACAAATCCAGCTTTGCATAACCGCTCTGTATAGCTGGAGACGCAAAATATTGCGTCTCTACAGCCAGAAAAACCAGTTCATGAACAATCAACTATGAACCAACCATGAAATTTGCAACTAAGGCCATTCACGCAGGGCAAGAGCCCGACCCATCCACCGGGGCGGTGATGACGCCGATCTATCAAACATCTACCTACTGGCAAAAAGCGCCGGGGGATAACCAGGGTTATGAGTATTCGCGGGGCACAAACCCAACGCGTAAGGCGCTGGAAGCTTGCCTGGCGGCATTGGAAAATGCGCAGTTTGGTTTAGCATTCAGCAGTGGCATGGGGGCAACTGATGCCGTGATGAAGCTGTTGCAACCCGGTGACGAAGTAATTACGGGCAACGACCTTTACGGTGGCTCGTACCGTATTTTTACCAAAATATTTGCTGCTTACGGCATTAAATTTCATTTCCTGGATTTGTCCGATCCGCAAATTGTTGCCGAATACGCAAATGAGAAAACTAAACTGGTTTGGATAGAAACGCCGACCAATCCAACAATGCAAATTGTGGATATTGAAGCGGTTGCTAAGATCACCAAAGAAAAGAACCTGCTGCTGGTTGTAGATAATACATTCGCATCACCCTACCTGCAAAACCCGATTGATTTGGGCGCGGACATTGTGATGCACTCGGTAACCAAATACATCGGGGGGCACAGCGACGTGGTGATGGGCGCTTTAATGCTGAACAATGAGGATTTGTATAAAAGGCTTTGGTTTATCTACAACGCCTGCGGCGCTACGCCCGGTCCGATGGATAGCTTTTTGGTACTTCGTGGTATTAAAACGCTGCACCTGCGTATGAAAGCGCATTGCGAAAATGGCCGGATAATAGCCGAGTACCTTAAAACGCACCCCAAAGTTGATAAAATATATTGGCCGGGTTTTGCAGATCATCCCAACCACGCAATCGCCGCAAAACAAATGCGCGATTTCGGCGGGATGATCTCTATCACCCTAAAAGGCGCTGACCGGGCGGAAACGTTTAAGATCGCTTCTTCCTTTAAAGTTTTCACGCTTGCGGAATCATTGGGCGGGGTGGAGTCGCTTATAAATCATCCCGTTACGATGACGCACGCGTCTATCCCAAAAGAAACACGCGAGGCGGCAGGTGTGGTAGATAATCTACTGCGGCTGAGCGTAGGGGTGGAGGATGTGGATGATTTGTTGGAGGACTTGAAACAAGCTTTAAAATAAGTGGCAGTTTTGAGTAGCAGTAGCAGTAAAAAACGACTGCCAACGCTACTGCCACTGCCACTTAAAACTATGGTAGACATAAAAGCCTTTCTCGACGCAAAAGTCATCCAATACAATCGCCCCGAATTTATTCCCAACGATCCTGTCTCCATTCCGCACCTGTTTACCAAAAAACAAGACATCGAGATCATGGGCCTATGGGCCGCGGTGCTGGCCTGGGGGCAGCGTGTAACCATAATCAATAAATCCCATGAGTTAATTAAGCTGATGGATGGCGCGCCCTATGATTTTATCATGAACCATGAGGAAACCGACCTTAAAAAGCTGCTCAACTTTAGGCACCGCACGTTTAACGATGTAGATACGCTGTATTTTATTTCGTTTTTCAGAAATCATTATTGCAAATATGAATCGCTGGAGTCAGCATTTTCACCCCCCAGCTTCCTCCAAAAGGCGGAGGAGCAGAACGGGACGGTAGAAAACAGCTTAAACTATTTTCGTACGTACTTCTTTTCCTTCCCTGATTACCCACCCCGCACCAAAAAACACATCTCCTCGCCATCGCAAAAATCAACCTGCAAAAGGTTGAACATGTTCCTGCGCTGGATGGTGCGTAAGGACGATTGCGGTGTTGACTTTGGCATTTGGAGCAACATCAAACCGTCAGACCTCATTATCCCCTGCGACCTGCACGTGGATAGGGTAGCCCGCAAGCTCAACCTCATCACCCGCAAACAAACCGATTGGCAAACGGCCGTTGAGCTAACGGAGCGATTAAGGGAATTTGACCCGGTTGATCCGGTGAAATATGATTTTGCGCTGTTTGCGTTGGGGATAGAGGAGCATTATTGATTTTGCTTTAATTTCTTTCCTGAAAAAACTTTAGTAAATTTGGATATGACAACACTCACCGTAAATATTCAAAACGACAAAGACTTGCCTGTTTTGCAGGAAATATTAGACCGGTTTGGTTTACCTTACGCGGTAGACAGCGAATCTGAGTACGATTTCTCTGACGCCGAAATAGCAGGCTTCATGAAAACCCGGCAAGATTATTTGGATGGCAAAACAACTACTCGTAGTTGGGCTAATGTACAAGAAGATTTGAATCGTGCCTTTAATTGAGCTACACAAGCAGGCCGAAATAGATTTAGCCGCGGCCTGCGAATGGTATGAAGAACAGCAAGTTGGTCTTTCTAAAAGATTCAGAAACGAGGTTCAATTTAAATTGCAATTGATAGCTGTAAACCCAAACCTTTATCCTAAAAATATAACAACTACCTTCACTTCGCCCCGGTAAGAAAATTCCCTTATGTTATAGTTTACTGGTATGAGGAAAAGCTGGATACAGTTTTTGTTACCTCCATTTTTCATACTAAAAAAGATCCCGGGAAGTTTGAATCCAAATAAAGAAATAAGAGCTGATAGACAATTTGACCGGTTGATCCTGTTAAATTATGATTTTGCTTTGTTTGCATTGGGGATTGAAGAAAAGTTCTAAATTATTTAACTTAGTAACCAATCTTTTGAAAGCTGAAAATGACCAAAAATTACCTTATCCCATTAATCTCGCTTGTTATTGCATTTTCTTCTGTGAAAGCAGAAATCATTGACGGGCCAGCTAATTTTCGGCTTAGACCAAACGGGCCAATTCTTTTTTCCTTAAAAGATGGTCAGGAAGTTGAATGTGGATTCTTGAAGAATGGCTGGTACCAGGTATCAATTGATATAGGGGTAACAGAACAGCAGTTTAAGGATCGTTACGACGTAAAAAAGGGAGACAAGCTAATTGACTTTCACGGAAAATTGATCAGCGTCGCGTTATCTAATATTCCTTCGGAGAGCACAAGGCTCTCCTCGGGCGATATGGAGATCTTTGGATATGTTTCAAAGTCCAACATTAAACCAAATTCAATACCTGAGAATACTTTGGAATCGTTAATTAGGGTGAATAATTCTCATTTGCAGTACGACGCTTTTAAAGGTCTTTTATCGAAGGAGAAATATGAAAAAGAGAATTTGATAAAAAAGACGCTTCCTGGCTTGGCAGTATATTATATTTATGAAAGCACAGTAATTGATCCGTCTCCAATTTCCAGGATCGCGCTCTATTTTGAAAACGGCGAGTTAATTGCAATCGAGCACTCTCGTCCGTTAAATATTGGCCATTTTGGAGACTATAAAGTTTTTGAAGAAAATAGACTACTGATAATAAGACCTCCCAAAGGATTATCCGACAAACAGTTCGTCGAAAAGGTTAGTGAAGCCTATGCTGGCTCAGATTAGATATTATGAACTATTGCATAACTAAATAAATCTGCGGACAAATCTTCTCACGTGTGATGATGCTTGGTTGTGGACTTAGGCTTCCTCCTTAAAAAATACTTTATAATAATTCATCGCCTTTCCGTCGTCAAACCCGCGCTCTATCAGTTCCTTATCGCCATGAATATAGATATGAAAATTCTTATCCAGCTTTAGCACACTTTTATAAACGCGGCTTTGCTTTTTTACGGCGTTATCGGATATTTCAAAAGTATCGGCAATGGGACTGTCAAATTCCTGTTCGTACTGGCTTTTAAATGTTTTGAATGATTCGATAGCTTTTGGGTTACCGATCACTTCGCCGGTAAATTCGTCCATATCAAAAGTGTCTTTTTCCTTAAAGTACTTCATGGAGCGGTTAAGCAGGTCGATCTTGTCTGCTTTGCTCATTTCAAACTCCTCATCCAGCTTTTGGGTGACAAAGTTTTTGTAGATGCCAAGCGTGTTGCTGGTTTGGTTAAAGCTGTCGTTGCGGATTTTTAGCTGTAAAAACTGGTCCTTCCAATATAAAGCGGCCTCCTGGCTGCCATTGGTTTTGTCGATCACCACCACTTTGTAGCCGTTTTCCTTATTGGTATTGAATATCAATACGCCCTTATCCAATTTGTTAATGTTGATGGCATTCTCCTCATAATCCACCCGGAAGCCGCCTTTATCGGGATAGACCTTGAGATAAGTTTCCTTATTTTCCGACTTAAAAATGCCTATCGCATCCGGCGATTCGCCTTCTATCTGCACATTGTTAAAATAAGCCACATACAATTCGCCGCCTTTTATATTGGGGTGATTTGCCTTATTATACAGGTGTTTGGCAATCAGCCCGGATACCGCATGGAATTGTGGCTTATCTTCAAAGATTGCTGACGCGAAATGATAAACTTCATTCAAATTTAAGTTGCCGCTGCTGTGGGTTAGGTGATAAACCTCATTGGCTTTTTCAAAAGGCCGCAAAAAATATTGCATCAGCAGGGTTGGGATGATCTCATCCTTCAGTTCCAGGGGATGATCGGATAGTGAGTACATTTCGTTCAATGCCTGGTTACCCACATGATGAACCGAAATTGTATCCAGCGAAGCGTCAAAAAAAGTTACCATAGTTGGGGCGAAAGTAATGGTTTGGATGGAAAAATCAGCTTAGCGCTGATGCTAGAATTTAAATTGATTAGATTTATGCTATGGCAAAATGGAACGAGCTTATAAGCGACAACCCGCAGGCGCTCGAACGGTTTTTAAACCGGAAGTCGGATTATACGCTTGAGCTTTTTTACCATTTTATCAACGAGTTTCAAAAAATCGCGCAGATAACGATACACCCCGGTAAAACGATGATCGGCATTTCCAATCCGCGCAGAAAAATAGTGTATGTTACACAGCTGGGCCGGAATTTTATCCATGTGATATTTGTTTTTAAGCAAGCCTGGCACGATAACCTGTGCTTTCAGAAAATAGTGCCGATGCCGGGCGATAATACCCGTATGACCCATCATTTCAGGATGCTGCACATTGACGATGTGAACGACGAGGTGTTGAAATTTATGAAAATGGCCTGGGAAAGCTGAGCTGAAACTTCACCGCAGTCAGGATCATTTCTTATTAAAAGCCGGCAAAATATATTTTTTGATCAGCTCATCCGCGGGGGAGTGTGAATTATAGTTGCCCCCGGTGGTTACAACAACCAGTTGCTGCTGCCTGAAAATGTATATTTTTTGTCCGCCATTGCCCTGGGCGGCAGCACCGTGGTATCGGGTTCCATCTGCATCCAGGTATTTTAGCCACCATAAGTAGCCGTAATCAACATTCTGTACAACAGAATGCTTGCTGGTCGACTCGGCAACCCATTCGGCAGGCACCAGCTGTTTGCTTTGCCATAATCCATTGTCAAGTATCAGTTTGCCGAATTTAGCCATATCCCGCGGCCGAAGATACACCTGGCAAAAGTCCTCAGCCTCGCTCTGGTCGGTTTTAAAATGCCATCTGAAATTAGTGATACCCATCGGCCCGAAAAGATTTTTAACCGCAAAATCGCGCAGCGGCATTCCCGATGTTTTTTCAATTATCCTGCCCACCGTAATCGGGTTGCCGGACGCATAACGTCCTTTGGTGCCGGGCGTGTCAAGCATTGGCTGGTCAAACGTGTACTTTACCCAATCGTTGGTATAGCCCATGGCGGTTTCATTACCAACCGCTTTATCATAAGCTTCATCATAATTGAGCCCGCTTTGATTACTCAGCAAATCCTTGATGGTAATCTGATGTTTTAATGGTGAATCATTTTCCGGGTGAATTTCGGGAAAGAATGGCAGTACCTTTTCATCCACACTTTTAATGAAACCCTGGTGGATAGCAATCCCTGTTAATGCCGATATGATGCTTTTAGTCGCAGATCGTTCTTCCTGCACGCTGTCCACATTAAATTCATAAAAGTATTCTTCAAAAACCAGTTTGCCTTTATCCAAAATCAGCACGCTATGTACGTTGGGATAGTCGCCCGCTACAATTTTGTGCATCATGGTTGCTAAAAGCGCGGTGTCCAAAACCGTTTTACTGATGTCTTCCACCAGCAAGCCATCCCGACGGTCGGCAGGCATTTTGTAGCGATACTGATAGTTTTTAGGGTCGGCAACTATTCGCGGGTACCACATTTCCTTTGGCAGGATGACGTTTTTGGTGATCAGCTTAAACGTTTCTTTCTCGAGTGTGTAACCAATCACCGCGCCGTTAGCGTTCCGAAAAAAACCGACCCGCCGGTGCCCGCCATCATAAAACACATCCTTTTCTGCGGGGTTTAGGGTATAATGGCTTTGGTTAAGTATGGCCACCAGCACCTTACCATCCGCAGGAGCGGCTATTTTTATGGTCGCATGATTGGAATATTCATAAATACCTTCATAATCTTTCAGTTGAGCATATGAAACCGTGTCGGCCTTTTGCGCGAAGGTTTGTGCGGCGATTAACATTAGTGATACCAGGAAAAAGTTTCTCATAGAATTTTGCGGAAAATTGCATCAATGTAATAAAAAAGGTTCAAAGCGGCGGTTTTTCTGTCATCTTTCCAATTCTTGGGTCGCCGCGCGTAATCAACTCACAAATTTTTATGGCATCGCCTTCAAAATCTTCCGCATCGTCCTTTAATAGCAGCCAATTGCTGTGCCGGTCGTTGTCATCCAGGAAAAAAGCGCCGAGCGCCGGTATTTCTTTTTTCAGGCTTTCGTGATGATTCCTGCCGGTGGCAAGCCAAACGCCGTTCCATTCCGGCTCCTTCTGGCTTTTGCGCAGGATCAATAATATTCGTTTTCCCCAATAAATATAATGCATGCCAAACATCCGTTTGACCGTAATGCTGGTCGGCAGGTAATCAAATACAAAATCGAATGGAGTTGAGGCGGCCATAAATTATACCGAAGTTACTTGTTTTGGCGAACGCTCAATACATTAAAATAGTAAACATTTGATAATCAACAATTTACTGTCTTTTATCTTTTTTATTATGTATACCTTATGTATACCTTTTTGAATCTTTTATATCGAAAAGCCCATTTTGAACAGCCGGGGTTTTATTCAATACAATCCATACCGGGCAGCAAAGACCAAAGTGGAAACGCGGCTTAGGATCAAAGCCTGTTTGCATATCACTGGTTGTTGACGACGGATAAAACATTGACGATAAATGACGAACTTTGTCGTCTGGTCCAACCAAACAGTTGCCTGAAGTCGGCTGCTGCTATTAACCAGGTGTGATGAACTATGAACCAAGCAGACACCATTGTCGCATTAGCAACTCCGGCCGGGATCGGCGCCATAGGCATTATCCGGCTATCCGGGCCCGAGGCCATCGCTATTGCCAATAGCGCTTTTAAAGGGAAAGATTTGGCTAAACAGGTTTCCCATACCATACATTTTGGCCATATTGTTGATGGCGATGCGGTTTTGGATGAGGTTTTGGCATCCATATTTATTGCGCCACGATCATATACCGGCGAGCATGTGGTAGAGATATCGTGCCATGGTTCGGCGTATATCCTGGAATCGGTGATCAAATTATTGATGAAAAAAGGAGCACGGGCGGCAAAGCCCGGCGAGTTTACGCTTCGGGCTTTTTTAAACGGCCAACTTGATCTTTCACAGGCCGAGGCCGTTGCCGACCTGATCGCGTCCAACTCCAAAGCATCGCAACAGGTGGCCATTCAACAGCTGCGCGGCGGTTTTAGCAGCCAGCTGCAATCCCTGCGCGATCAATTGGTTCAGTTTGCTTCACTAATCGAGTTGGAACTTGATTTTGCCGAAGAAGATGTCGAATTCGCTAACCGTGACCAATTGAAACTGCTGATCCTGCAGATCAACGGGGTAATTGGGGGATTGATACGCTCGTTCGAGCTCGGGAATGCCATTAAACAGGGAGTTAATACGGTTATTGCGGGCAGGCCGAACGCAGGCAAGTCGACCCTGTTAAATGCGCTCCTGAACGAGGAAAGGGCCATTGTGAGTCATATCCCCGGCACAACGCGCGATACGATAGAGGAAGTGCTTAATATCAACGGCATCAGTTTCCGATTAATCGATACCGCCGGCATTCGCGAAGCAACCGATGCCATCGAGAAAATAGGAGTGGAGCGCACGATGGAAAAGATCAGCCAGTCCGCCCTGCTGGTTTATGTTTTTGATGCGGCGGCTATTTCTGCCGGAGAACTGCGGCAGGATATTGAAAGTTTGCAAAAGCCGGGAATAAAAATACTCGCAGTTGCTAACAAAATCGACCTTTTAGATAAATCTGACAGTCATCTTTCGGACTTTCGGTCTTCCGGACTTCCGGACTTTCTTCAGATCAGTGCAAAACAGAGATTTCAAATCGACGAGCTTAAACAGCACATCTACAACGCTGCGATAAAAGAAAAACTAACCGGCGAAGAAATGCTGGTGACCAATATCCGACATCTGGAAGCCTTGCAAAAAACAGAGGAAGCGCTTAGCCGGGTATTAAACGGACTGGATACGGTTACTTCCGACTTCCTTTCGATGGATATTAAACAGGCGCTGTATTACCTGGGTGAAATAACCGGAGCAGTAACGACTGATGACCTGCTGGAGAATATTTTTAGCAAGTTTTGTATCGGCAAGTAGCCGGATTGAGCCATTTATTTTCACGCAGTAAAAATTGTTTGCCGGCCGCGAATTAATTGGGGAAGCAATTTAAGCCAATCATGATCATATTTAACCGATTGGCTGAAAAAAGCAAGAGGCCTTATCGTCTTTCAACAGCAATTAGCTAAAAATGGTGGAACTTTGTAATAAACCGGGGCATTCGTCATCAGTTGGCCTTTTTACTTGAATTAAAATCAAACATCCTTGAAATTGTAAAACCAATCCTGAATTGTCCTTTGGTAAAATCAGATTGGGTATCATTTAAATAGTTGATCTCCGACACAGCCCTGGCGTTGGTTACGTTTATAGTAAATACATGCCCTCCTGTTTCAATTTCAATTCCCACACCCAGGGGATCGTAGAACCCGTTCGCGGTTGTCCGGAATGAAGAAAAAGGATGGGCGTAATCAATTATCAGACCCATATGATTCGTTAGCTTCAACCTGGCCGTAGCGCCAAGTGAAAAAAAACTTTCTTCACTGCCCGCAACTAACGGAATGCCTGAATTATTACTTACAAATGTTGGGGTAAGTTGTAAAGACAGGCCGGGCGAAAATTTTCGGGCGATCATAATTTGCCCCAGGTAGGAAATTCTGTCGCCAAACGTCGGGTACGTCACAAATCCGTATGGCCTCAATGCGCCTTCGCCAAGTAAGGTAATAGCAACAGGCGAGCTGCCATTCGTGGTTTGATGGAGCGCGGCATATTTCAATTCAAGGTCCGCCAGCCCGCCGATAGTGCTTCTGCCGATATCGATGTTCAGGTTGTCGGTAACGCCGTATTCAAACCCCAGGTAGACATCGGCTACATCGTCAAGGCCATAATAAAGCTGCCCGCCGCCGTTCTTACCCGCAAAATCACCGAACCGATGGATAATCAGGAAATTGAGATTATGCTTTTTTACGGTTTCAGTAGTTTGTGTTAAAATGAGCCTTGATGATTTAAAAATCGCAACCGGCCCGTTTTTACTGTCTGTACTTATTGAATTCAATAAGGAATCGGCTGAACTGTTTTGTTTGGTGGTATCGCTTTTTTGGGCCATTAATCCCGTGCTGACGATGGCCAGGCTAAATAAAATGAAATATTTCTTCATGTTAAAATTCTACTTGGTTTTTGTACTGTTATTAGATAAATAAATGGCCGAAACATTCATTTTAATGCTCTCGGCAATGTTGTGAAATACGATACTTGGTATGGCGATGTGGTGGTCTGCACATTTTACCATAAATTCCGATGTCATGCTTACCACTCCGTTTTTTACGGTAATGGTTCCCGGTACCGACCTTTTTTGCGTAACGCCGTGCACGGTCAGGTCTCCAGTAACTATTACAGGATAGATGCCGTCTTTTGAAATGTCTACCGGTTCCTGGATTTTACCCTTAAATGTGGCCTTTGGAAATTTGTCACTTTCCATATAATCGGCATTAAAATGTTCCTGCATCAACGACTTTGGGAATTGAAAAGAGGTGATAAAAACGCTGAATGCCAATTCGCCTGTGGAGGCATTATAGACGGAAGCCCCCGTAGAAGTTGAAGCCTTAATATCTTCTATAGGCGCGCTTGAAAATAAAGTGATCCTTGCATTTTTGCAGAGGTAAAGCCCTTGACCGCTTGCCTGGGTGAGATGACCCACCCAGGCAAGCAGAATAATTGTTATTAATTTCATCGTGTTTGTTCGTGAATTATATCGAAATTCTGTGCTTTTGAAATATCAATATATAAATTGTGCGGGCTGAATTTCGCCTGGATAATTAATAGCCATAACCCCCATAACTTCCATTATTTCCGCTATTTCCATTGCTTCCATTATTTCCATTAGTGGTATTCGTTGTTTGATACAGTTGCAGCGTACCAAACAACCCGTGAGCTTCGCCAGCAGGCCCGGCGGTAAAATATAAGGGGCTGTTTGGACTTCCGCCGGGCTGGTTGTTTTTAAGGAAATCAATCGCCCATAATCCCGGGATGCTTATTACTTGCCCATTATTTTGTAATTGACCTTTGTAATTTCCCGACATATCGAAAATATTGATCCTGCCGTCGCCGAAATTTCCGATAAGGATACTTTGCGGGGTATCTGCAAATCCGGCGCTTGCCAGCGCGATTCCCCATGGAGAGTTAAGCGTTCCCTGCGTTGCAAAGCGTTTAACAAATGTGCCGTTGGTATTAAATATGTCAACATAGCCATTGCCGGGGCCTGCCTGGTCATCCATGTTATCAGGCGCCATTAGTTTCGCATAGGTAACATACAATTGGCCGCCAATATTTTGAATATTAAACGGGCCGAAACCGGCCGGTATGCCAGGGTCGGAAAAGGATTTACCAGTTACCCAGTTAAAATTTTTGTCATAAACGTCGATTTTTCCCTGGCGAAAATTTGCTAAATAAAGGAAGTTATTACCGCCATCAGCGGCTATGGCAAGGCCCTTGTAAACTGCATTTGCCTTCGACTGATCAGCCACTATTGCTGCTGACGGTCCCGATTTCCACCCTAAAACGATGCCTTCTTCGCTGGCAAACAGGAATTTGTTACCGCCGAAGTCTGTTGTGCCGTTAAAAACCATCCCCGACGGCGCTCCGGGCTGCCCCGGTGTAACCGATGGAATAATAACCGGAGGTATCACTGTTTGGCCGGTGGTGTCGTAAACGGTGCTGGAGCCTGAATGGTTGGCCGCAATCCAAATGGGACCGCCCGGGAACCTGGCCAGGCCCCACGCGTTCAGCAAATCAGGGTCAATCCGCGCTGCGCCGAAGCCTGCAGTATCAGCAACAAGGTTGGTCTGACTGATGTTGAATTGTTTGGCAGGCGTGTTGTTGTTTTTTTTGCATGCGTTAAAACAGATAATTACCATAAACATGGCAAGTGAAACTTTGTAATTAATTAGATTTTTCATTAATAAAAGATTTTTTTAGTAAATAAATAAGACGACTTTATATTGTATTCAAACTTTTATGGTACCGTTTTCATCCGGGATAAGTTGCCTCCGGTCCCCGAATCGGTTATAAAAATGAAAGAAGATTAATAACCGGTATATTTTTTTACATGAACTCTGATAATTACTTGATGAACCAAGAAAATGCAGGTGCGGCAAACTGCCCGCGTATCGAAATAACATGAAACTAAATCACCGATCCCGGCGGAAGATGTGGCATCCTCAAAGGCAATTATTATGATGTACCGGTGATGGCTGTCCGGTATGCTGAGCATTGCTAAAACGGAACGTAGCTTTCGAGTGGTAAATGGGCGGTATTCCAACCTCATAGTTGAACGGAGAACGAAAACTCAAGAAGGCCTGTCGATACGAAAAGGAACTTAACATCCTGTTAGCAGGCAACTACCAGGTCTGATGTGCAAATATCGTACGTATAGGCGGCCGGCGCCACATGCTCATAGGAGTCGGTATCCTTATTGCCAAAACCTGATTCATTACAATCAAATTGTAAAACCCCGATATTTTTGCCGGAAAGATTATAGATTTAGTATAAAGGAAAGTATTGACGCGTTTGGCTTATTTATCGTTAAAACTGTATATTTTTTTGGAAGCAGAGATCATAAAATCTATTGATATACGCCCCGGACCTTCGATCAACAGGAAAAGGCAAGCCATAATTTGTGCGTAATCTGATCTTGATTCATGCTCAACCGCCCATAATCCAGTTTGAGGCGGAACAACAGGCATTGGTAACGGAGAAGTGCCTGAGTATAAAGTGATTTTTGTGGACAGCACCGCGACCATCATCTGTATAATAAAGTAAATTGAAACAAAACGGGTAAACAACCCGAATAGCAAGAAGAGCCCGCCGATAATTTCGCCGGTAGCAATAATATGTGCAGTCGTTTCGGGCAATGGGAACCCTAATTTTGTAAACCGGCCAACGCCCTGGGCAGCATATAAGAATTTTAATATGCCTTCAAAAAAGAAAACCGCGCCGGCCATTAAACGGATAATAATAGTGGAAGATTTGCCGGTCACAGGCGGATAATGGAACCAATCGAATATCTTTTTCATTGCTGTTTTACTTGTTATGATTAAAAATTAATTACGAAACAAAGGTGTTTTTTATCGGATTAAGCAAAAAAATATTTACATCAACACTAATTAATACTTGATTAAGTATGTTTTATCACGTGTTTTCCTTGGATGGTGTAAGAAAATTTAAAAACGATAAACCCGTTGGTATTTTTGAGTAAATGAGCACAACAGATGAAGAATAAGTTAATTTATCATATTTTATTTTGGTTGGGTATATACCTGCTATGGGTTTTCGTTTTTCGGAATTATTCCTTTTCATTAACCAAAACTGTCTCGGTGAAATTTTGCTACCTGGCTTTCATTACAGCCGATTATTATGTCACCATCTATTTTATCGTGCCGCGCTTTTTAAAGAAAAAGAAGTATGCCTTTTTTATTTTATTATCTGCTGGTGTAATCGCTTTTTCGGCGTTGTTACGGGCATTGGTATCGATGCAAATGAGTCTGCATGTTTTTATCACAATTCCTCCACCGGCTTTTGGTCCGTTATACCTCGACTCATTGGTAAATATTTTTATTTGGGTGGAGCTATTTATAATGGGGAAAATGATTGCCGACAGGATATACAACCAGCAACAGCTGGCCCTTTTGGAAAAAGAAAGAGTAAAGCACGAGCTGGATTTTTTAAAAGCACAAATTAACCCGCATGCGCTTTTTAATTCGCTTAATTCTATTTACGGGCATATCGATAAGAGTAATCAAACGGCAAGGAATATTTTGTTAAAATTCTCCGGCTTGTTGCGCTATCAGCTATATGATTGCAGTGAAGATAAAATCAGCCTTGAAAAAGAATTGGAGTATATCCGTAACTACATTTCTTTCCAGCAAATCCGTAAGGAAGAAGACCTGATCGTGGACACCGAAATTGAGATCGATCAATATGGCCACCATATTGCGCCATTGTTACTGGTAGTACTTATTGAAAACGCGTTCAAGTTTGTAAGCAATTTTACGGACAAGGATAATAAAATAGACATCAAAATAATTATTGAAGAAGCCCTTTTTACTTTTAAGATTTCCAACACAACTGATCATCGGCAGGCCTTGTCCTCTATTCTGCACCCGGGAGGTATAGGTATTGTAAACTTACAACGCAGGCTTGAATTATTATACCCGGACAAGCATGAAATAGAGTTTAAACAAGCGTTGGATCATTATGAAGCAACCCTAAAGTTACAATTGGTATGAAACTAAAGTGTCTAATCGTTGATGATGATCAGGAAAGCCAAAAATCAATCAGCCAATTTATTAAAGATGTTGATTTTTTAGAACTGACGGCATCAACGGATAGCCCGGCTGAAGCTGCCGGGTTTATAAAGGATAAATTGATCGATATCATTTTCCTGGATATTAATATGCTCAAGATATGCGGTACCGAATTTTTGGCGTATGCAAATTCAGCATATATTTTTATAACGATGGCGGGTGTCGAATACGTCGTAGAAGCTTTTACGCAAGAAGTTTTGAAGTTCCTGGTAAGGATAGATGTGCTGGACTACTTTCTGAAGCCTATTTCATTTGAAGTGTTTTTAAATGGATGCAATATGGTAAGAGAGCGTTATTCGACCAAGCCGCCCCAGCAAAACGCGCAGAGCAGTGATGATCGATTCTTTTCTTTATGTGATAACCTCGTTACCAAGATATTTTATAATGATCTGCGCTACGCGGAAGCGATGCACGACGCCTATTCCAGGCGAAATAATTTTCACTGAATTCGGCCATTTACAAGCCAATCACAATGCTTGAAAAATCTTAATTCAAAAATGGTAACCGGGGAAACTGTAAAAAGCGCTGAGGGCGATTTGATGATTGGAGAAGATGATCAAGTCGCTGTCATTCGACAACTCACAAAGGAATTTTCTCCAGCGATCTTAAATGATAAAATAACAGATAAAAAAGATTGCGGTAGGTTTAACCATTGCGCCGGCTGTAAACTACAGAATTTGTAATATCTTGTAGGTTTAAGCCACATCTGACCCCTTTTTTCGCTTACAACCTTTATATGATGATTGGTAACTGTAAGTATATTTATAGCGGCAAAACATTAACTAATATTAGATCGCATGAAGTTAAAGTGCATTATCATCGATGACGAGCCCATTGCCAGAAAATTGATAGAGGAATTTATCAGTGATATTGATTATTTAGAATTGGTGGGGCAGGCTGAAAACCCAGCCAAGGCAATCGCCTTAATTAATAATAATGTAGTTGATCTGATCTTCCTGGACATCAATATGCCGGTGATCAATGGCATTGATTTTTTAAAGAGTTCGGATTATAAGGCAAGCATTATTATGACAACCGCTTACGCCGAACATGCGGTAGAAGCGTTTTCGCTTGACGTACTCGACTACCTGGTAAAGCCCATTCCGTTTGAAAGATTTTTAAAAGCATGCAATAAAGCTAAACAAGCTTACGAAACAAAAATTCACCTGGCAAAACCGCCACAAAGTCACGATGATCATTTTTTTATCAAATGCGACACGCAGATCGAAAAGGTTTTTTACGATGATTTGCTTTATGCTGAGTCGATGATGAATTATGTATTGCTGTACACCGCAACAAGGAAAATGATCGTATACATCACGCTTAAAAGCCTGGAAGACCAATTGCCCTCGACCCTCTTTGTAAAAGTTCATAAATCATTTATCGTGAACAAGAACAAAATAAAAAGCATTGAAGGCAATATGATAAGCATTGGGAGCGATAAAATTACAATCAGCCAAAACCTGCGCGAAAAAGTGCTGAACGAAATTTTGAAGGACAGGATGATTAAGAGGTAGGTCATTGGTTCACTGGTGAATAGTTTATTATTAGTTGTTTGGAAAAGTCAGGAGGGTGAAACGACCGCACTTAGCCCCCCGTACTACCAATGAACTAATGAACCAATGAACTAATGTCCATCCGGGAACGGCACGCCGTTATGACAAGTATTACAGGTTACAACAAGCCCCTCCGCTCCGATCATCGGGTGTTTTATTTTAAGATATTTTTTGTTAATACCTAAGGTCATACGCATCATTTCCCGGGCAATATTTTTTTCGGGTTTCGCATCGCTGGCGAAATCAAGTTCACCGACTTCTTTACCCTCTGCATGGCAAAAATTGCAACCCACGCCAAGTCCGTCCTCAAAGTCATTTATCATTATTTTCTTCAGGTCCTTTGGCGCAATGTTTTTTGGCAGCACCTTCAGGTTGGTGTACTGTTCGTCTGGTGGAGTTGAGTTTGTAGTTGCCGCCACAATGGTTACCGGAACGGAAAGTGCAGCGATTATTAAAATTTTACGGTTGATCTTCATCGTTTTATTTTTAGCGAAACGTGAGTATGATAATTGTAACCTGCTTTATGCAACCCTTGACCAGCAGACGTAACTTTTCATCTTCCATTTGAGTTATATCAAAAGCAGGGCTATTATTTAAAATTTGCTTCGCAGGAGCACCAGGCCGGTAGCATAATATCCTCATGACTGGAAAATTAAAGCTCAAAGAGAACCCTCGACAGAGTGACAATGAACCTCTTATTATAGCTACCGACCGGGTGCTGCTGACGAAGCGCTTATTACATGGGGTATAATTAATTCTTTTTAGCCAATATGTTTAGCGACACGTCAAGGTTGTCGGATATGGTGCTGGTCCCGCCAACATCGTAATCTTTCCTGTTCATACTAAATGTCCCTTTAAACAATACGCCATCGTTTGACGGTGTTGCCGAGAAAGGGAATGATATAATCTTTGATGTTTTTTTAATTGTAAGTTTCCCGGTTAAAACATAGGCGCCACCTTTTCCTGCCGATACTTTCGTTGATACAAAGTGTATTCTTGGGTAGTTTTTAACATCAAAATAGGAGTCGCCTTTTAAATGGCCATCACGCAGGCTATTGTCGGTGTTTACTGTCGATGCATCTAAAGTCACATCAAATAACGATGCACCGAGGTTGGCAGGATCGAATGTAATATCGCCCTGCAAACCTTTAAATGTCCCGTCTACCCCAAAACCAAGGTTTTTTATGGTAAAACTAACGGAAGATCCTGGTTCTACCGGTTTATACTGGGCTACAACGCTGCTTGAAATTAAGGCAGCGAGTATAAATAAAATGTATTTTTTCATTTGTAATTTTTTGGCGCCGGCATTGATCGCATAAAAGGCGCGAATTTTAAAACAAGCGGAGCAACAACGATGGTTGCCCCGCCTTATCAGGGAGATCAGAAACTATTGTGCAGAAGCTTCCATTAAAGGGCTATCGGTAACTGCCAGTGTATTGTCGTGTTCCATATAATGAACATCAGTTAATCCCAAAACGCTGCGTAGTTTTTCGGCAGGCACTTTCATTGGGCCGGCGGAAGGCGCGCTGCCCGGCGCGGGTTGCGGAAACGCTGTGGACATCGCGGTATGGAAAGTTATGTTCCCTTCAACTTTCCGGATAGTTTGATGGATATGCCCGTTTAATACCGAAACCGATCCGAAACGACGTAAAAGCGACAATGCTTGTTCGCCGTCTTTTGTGCCCCATCCCCACTGCGGGTAAACGGCCCAAAGCGGTATATGCGCAAACACCACTATGGGCGTGCTGTTTGAAAGCCCGCGGAGGTCATCCGCCAGCCATTTTAATTGATCATCACCAATCGTACCGAGGCCACCGTCTACCTGTACCATCGCGTTTACCAGGCCAATAAAGTGTACGCCGTTCGAGTCGAAACTGTACCAGCCGTTGCCCTTGGTGCCTTTACCATAACGGTCCAGGTATAATTTGCCGTTATCGGTTAAATCATGTTCGCCCGGCACATAAAAAACTTGTTTGCCTGTGGCTTTCATTGATTGATCCAGGGTGTCGAATTGATCAGCCTGCGCCAGATGTGAAAGGTCGCCCGTGTGCAGGATAAATTTAGGTGCATCGGGCATAGCGTTAATCTTTGCTATCGTGGCCTGCAGCGTTCCGGTAACATCAGGATTCGCCGCTTTGTTAAAGCCAATGTGGCTATCGCTGATTTGCACAAAGCTAAAATCAGATTTGGGCAGTATTAGTCCTTTTTTGATGCCACCGGTACTTTTATCAATCATTTGGCTCATGCCGTATGATTTTAATACGCCGCCGGTCATCATAAACAGTACGCCCGTACCTGCCCATGCCATACATTCCAAAAACCCTCTGCGATCAATTCCGTCGTGATTGTGGTCGCTATGGATTAAATTGTCTTTTTTTTCGTTTTCCATAATATTTTTTAATGACGCTGTGAATTATGATACTAAGAAATAGGTTTACGCGGTTTCAGCTAAATATTTTACATTAAGTACCGGAATTGCTTGATGAAATGAGTTAAATCGATGATTCAGGAAGGAAGAAAAAAGCCCGAACTTTTTCATTTTTTTTGTTTCTTAATATTAATCAGCTTCCCGGTTTTATCAAAAACGTGCCTCGATCGCTGCGCTTCGTTGCAAGTGGCTTTATTAATTGGCAACCACAATCTGAGCAGGGCATATCCCGGTTGTTAAGGTATATTCCAATTTGCCGGTTTTGTCAAATGCGTATAATACGCCATTTGATATTTTATCTTTAGCATCGCCTGCGTACACTTCTCCTGTTGCGGGGTTGGCAGCTATGCATGTAGGATTGACAAATGATGTCCCGTCGGTAACAAAAGCAGCGCAGGTGTGCGTTGTACTGTTATAAGCAATGAGTTGATTTAAACTATTAAAAAAATATGCAAAGTTTCCCTGCGCTGCTAAAGTGAAATTGTGTAGTGCCCCCTGGGTTTGCGAAACTGATACCGTATTGGTATTACTATTGATTATAGACAGTCCTCCATCATACCCATAAGCATTACCGGCATCATCATCAAATGGCGAAAGCGCATATACATTTCCATTACCACCAGCAGTCATCGTTGTTGTTTCGGGTAAAACACCAGTTACCGGGGAATCAGACAAAGTTGATGTGGTTAAATCAATTACCAATACGGTGCTACTTTGAAAATAATCATCAGCCACATATAATTTACCATTTGCAACTGCTAAACCTGAACCTACAACCTGATAATTGCCAAGATTGATAGTTTTTGTTACAGCAAATGTTGTTGTATCATATACTGTTATCCTATTGTCGGCGTTGCTTAAAAAGAAATTATCCTTATAAAAAGCAAGCCCGGTGGGGTAATTTATATTATGGACGTTAATCTTAACCTGATTAATTAATTTACTTGTTTTAGCATCAACAACGGTAATTGCGCCAAAACTGATAATGTATATTTTTGAACCGTAAATATATAAATTGGTGCCCCCGCTTATTGGCGTTCCGTTAGCCATACTATATTGGTCAGCTATAAGTTTTTTTGAAGCGAAGTTATAGTTCATTAATGCGCCAGCAGTATAATGAGGCACGTTTAAGCCGGACGCAGAATCAATAGTGTATGCGCTTAATCGCCCGCTGCTAAGTACATATATGCTGCCAGGCGCGGCACGGTTTGTTGCCGGCGTCATGTTGTCTTTATGGCATGAGGCGAGTGCCATTAGTAAAGCCAATACGATTACAAAAGAATTTTTTTTTGATGTTTTCATGGTGTATGATTTTTTAATGATCCTGATTAGGGGATTTAAGGGATGCATATACAGACGCAATTTTTCACCGGCAAATGTGGACAGACAAAAAATCAAACCATATTATTTTACATGAAACAGGATTATTGCTTGATGAACAACGTTTGGCCGCCTTTTACCGGCAGTACAAGTGGTACAAATGATAACAGTTTTGACTTTACACCGCAAAGTTGAGATGATGGATGTTGGCTGACCCGGGCGGGAAAGCTGATCGATAATTTACCGATATACTACCGAAGTACATATTTCATCAAGCAATAGCCCTGTTTCATGTAATTTATTTTACCTGCATTAAGGCTTTGATTTACTTTGGGCATGGCTGACTATTGTTTGGGAAAGGCTAAAACAGTTACCATATACAAAACAGCAAGTGGAAAGTCCACCATCATGACCGTAGAATAGATTATTTTTCATTCATCATCATAAATAAAAAAACCATGAAGTTAGCGGTGTTAATCTTAAGCCTGATGTTCTTTTCAGCAAGTTCAGTATATGAATTTAAACTAAAGACGATAGATGGCCAAAATTTTTCATTATCAGAGTATAAAGGCAAAAAAGTGCTGATTGTAAACACTGCATCAAAGTGTGGGTTTACACCACAATATGCTGAATTGCAAAAATTGGCTGACCAGTATAAAGATAAGTTGGTTGTTGTAGGTTTTCCGGCCAATAACTTTGCCAATCAGGAGCCATCAGCAAATGCAGATATCAAAACTTTTTGCCAGAAAAATTTTGGCGTGACATTTCCATTAAGTTCAAAAATAAGTGTAAAAGGGAATGATATCGATCCGCTTTTTGCGTATCTCACTTCGGCTCCTAATCCCGACTTTACCGGCGAAATTAAGTGGAACTTTGAAAAATTCCTGATCGACGAAAACGGCAAGCTTATACATAGATACCGTTCAAATGTTACGCCGCTATCACCGGAAATAACAAAAGAATTATGAGTCGGGGAGACAGCTATTAAACAATCTTGTTTTTATTGTCTTTGGAGTATCCCGGTAATAATTTAATTACCCGGACGCAATTGATATGTTAAATAGATTGATTCCTTCCTTCAGCAATACCGCATGGCATTTAACAGTTTTTCCCGGCTCTAAGCATCTGTTTTCCTATATGTTCTACCGGCCAAAAAATCGTAGTACAAGCTGTGCTGTGCTTATAAATGTCGTTCATTTTAATTAGTTGATCAGTGTACAAATACATGCCATGGGTAAAATCGCAATAATCATTGGAGCAGGCCCAGCAGGGTTAACCGCTGCTTATGAGCTGGTTACCAAAACAGACATCAAGCCGATAATAATCGAAAAAACGAATGATATCGGAGGTCTTTCAAAAACAGTTGTTCACAATGGTAACAGGATGGATATAGGAGGGCATCGTTTTTTTTCAAAATCAGACATAGTGATGAAGTGGTGGCAAAATATTTTGCCTTTACAGGGATCCGGATCAAAAGATGATATGCCCAAAAACATCTCTTATCACCAAAAAAAAACTTCGGTGATACTACAGGCTGCAGGGCCCGACCCTGAAAAATCAGACCAGGTGATGTTAATCAGGAAAAGGTTATCACGGATTTTTTTTCTCAGAAAATTCTTTGACTATCCAATTACTTTGAATAGAAAAACAATAGCTAATCTTGGTTTTATACGGATAATTAAAATTACCACTACCTATCTATGGATTAAGATATTCCAGGTAAAAAACATCAGATCACTTGAAGATTTCTTCATCAGCAGGTTCGGCACGGAGCTCTATAAAACCTTTTTTAAAGATTATACTAAAAAGGTGTGGGGCGTGGCCTGTACCGAAATTCCGGCCGATTGGGGAGCCCAGCGGGTAAAACAGTTATCCATTTCAAAAGCGCTGGTACATGCGGTAAAATCAATTTTCGTGAAAGATGAAACCATTGAACAGAAAAATAACCATACCAGCTTAATTGAACAATTTATGTATCCCAAATTAGGGCCCGGGCAAATGTGGGAATCGGTGGCTAAGATAGTGGTAGAAAAAGGAGGGACAATCATTAAAAATTGTGCAATTATAGGGATAGGCGTAGCTGAAAACCAAGTTTGTGAGTTAACTTATTTTGATCATACTTCCAATATAAAAAGGATAATAAAGGGCGATTATTATTTTTCGACAATGCCCGTTAAAGACCTTATTGCCGCAATGGGGGATAAGGTGCCCGGAAGGTTAAAAAAAATAGCGCAGAACCTGCAGTACAGGGATTTCATTACGGTTGGGTTGCTGCTTAATCAGCTCAAAATAAAAAACAGAACAAACATCTCCAATGCCAGCAAGCCGATTGCGGACAATTGGATATATATCCAGGAAAAGGATGTAAAAATCGGAAGGCTGCAGATCTATAATAACTGGTCGCCCTATATGGTTGCTGATACAAGCAAAACCTGGATTGGCCTGGAGTACTTTTGTAATGAAGGTGATGAATTGTGGGCGATGAAAGACCCGGATTTTATGCAATTTGCAATAGATGAGCTTCATAAAATTGAAATTATCGACAGGGATGAAGTGATTGATAAAACCATCATCAGGATGCCTAAAACTTACCCTGCTTACTTTGGTTCATATTCCAGATTTGATGAAGTAATCGATTTTACTAATCAATTGGAGAATTTGTTTTTAATTGGCCGCAATGGAATGCATAAATATAACAACCAGGACCATTCCATGCTTACAGCCATGGCAGCAGTAAACAATATCATTAAAGGCGAAAAAACAAAAAAAAACATTTGGGAAATAAATACCGAAGATGACTTTCATGAGATCAGGAAAAACTAACGTTGTTCCCGTTATTTTTTTGTCACCCTGTATACATAGTAATCTTCGCCCTCTGTAATCGCTCCCTGAAAGCTTGCCAGTTTATTAAACTGCCAGGCGCCATCGTTGTTTACCGCATTATCCCGGTTGCTGATAAGAATAAATGTTTTTAAATTTTTGATGTGCCGCGATGAAGAAATTTCATCCATTAAAGATTTTCGCGGATATGGGATATAGGCGCGTTTCCAGATGCAAAAACTACCAAATTGATCCGTATTCAGATAGAAGGTTTTCTTTCCCAAATACGCGCTAAGCGTCGGGCAATAGCCATCCACGGCCAAAAAATTCGCATCCAAATGGCGTGCTTTAAGATAACTTATTGTATTGTTAGCCTGCGAAAAAGGCGCCTTAAAATCTTTTTCGTACATGTAAACTCCTGTAAAAAGCTGATCTGTCAAAATAATATAGATAAAGGCCCGCGGCGCCCATTTCCTTATAAAACCTGGATTTCCTTTAGGGAAAATGTTAACCCCGTCGTAGTAAGCCAGCCAAAGTGCAGCAATAAAAAAAATAAAGTACAGCCCGAAGTATCTTGTGCCGGCCGCACCTGTTATGGTAAAAAACGCAGTTAAAAAAATCACAGGCGGAACATAAAACAAGATGGCTTTGCGGCTTTTCCGCAGAAATAGCAAGGTGCATGCGAACAGTAACAGTGCCAGGATAATATTTGTGTTGTCCGATAAACATTGTACATACTGCTTATCCCAAAAATATTGTACGTTGGCCGGTGGATCAGTTATATATCCCCTTACGAAACATTTTATACCGAAAGATATATCATCAAAGTTAACCCACGACAAGCCGGTTTTTATATGAACAATGCCATCAGCGGGTATCCGAAGAGTTTCAAAAACTGCGCTTACTGCACCAAATAGAAAAAGGCAGGTAAAAACAACAAACCGCCTGTATAATTCCCTCTTGCCGCTGACATACACCAGCAGGTATAAAAAGATGCCAACGGCTGCAAATACATAAAACAAATGGGTGAAACACATTAAAACTACCACCAAGCCTATCCTTATCATATTTCGCCCGGGATTTGCCATTAAAATACAACAGGCAAAAAGCAGTAATATACCCAATGCATAGTTGCGGCACACAAGGCTGTACACAAACAGAAAATAGCAGCCAAAAATGATTAACGTTTTTACAGTAAGATTAAAAGGCGCATACCTCAAAAAGAGGTACACTGCACAGTTAATTACCAGTAAATGGAACAACTGCATGTAGATAGGCCGGGCAGACACATAATGGGTAATAAAATACAGCAGTGTGTTCCATAATGTTACATGGCCCTCATACAGCATGTTTTGGTATACATCAATAACAGAACTGCTATCCCGCCCAATGGTTAACTGTTGCGCCTCTTCACCGAAAATTTCGTGATGAAACATTCCAACAAGGGAAATGGCGCTGTATAGAAGCGTTAAGGGTAAAATGTATCTAAGCTGCGTGGTATATGATTTGGTCATGATAGCAGAAGGCTGGTTATACTAACTTATAAATTCACTAACCGGGCGATCTGCCTGGAAGCATGAAATAAGCTGCACCATGGCATAACTATAAAAAGGGCGCAATACAGCGAATTATTTTACATGAACCACAAAAAATACTTGATGAAAGGCATCTATTTATGGTCAAAGTATTTTCCGTCCTTTCATATTTGAATGGCGACGGGGAACGCGGCTTTAGCAAAGCGCCGAAAAAATAAGATTGTAAAAGTGTGAAAACATGGTATTTGATCTGCGACTTCGCGGATATTCCAACTTTATAATCTATATTCCAGCAACGGACATATCAAAATAACTGTTTGATTTACAACAAATTGCTAAAACATTTTTTTATGGTTTTCTATATCGGGCTGTATTTGTGTTGACTTTCCTGAAATCTGTTCTTTCCTTTGATCCGGATTTTGTTCCTAATCAAATCCGAACCAATTACTTAACCGCGAAAAACAATGACCTGCTTATCTGCCTGCAGCTGCGTGCTGTTTTTTATGTCTTCATATCGCAGTTGCTCATGGCCCAATGACCCGTTTCTTCGTGGATACAATTTGAAATTAAAAACTTTCGTCAGCCTGATTTTTGTTTCCCGGGATAGCATTTTGCCCGGCAACCTGACACTTGAAAAACCCTTATTCGCCAGATATTATTAACCTCCTTTAAACCGATTACTATGAGAAAACAAAAACCAAACCCCGATCAACCCGCATGGAGAAAACTCCTGGTTTATTTTTCAATGCTGGTTTTCGCTTTGCTGTTTGCTAACAGCGCAAAGGCGCAGGATCCTCCGCAGTACGGTACTCCGTTTACAGGCGTACCCGACATCAGGGACGTAAATATGTACCAGGTGCATAACCGACCGTATAGCGCGGCCGGTAACTTCGCCGGCATAACGGCGCGCCTGGACAGCATTAAAGCACTGGGAATAAATGTGGTGTATGTGATGCCAATTTACCCGCATGGCACTGATTCACGGAGTTCAGCTTCGCCTTATTCCATCAAAGCTTTTGACTCGGTAGCCACCGAATATGGCACCTTAACCGATTTCAGAAACCTGGTGGCTGGCTGCCATACCCGTGGAATGGCCGTAATACTTGATTTTGCGGTAAATGGCACCTCGTGGGACCATCCCTGGATAACGCAGCATCCTAACTGGTATGTGCAAAGCGGGGGCGTGATACAGGAACTAGCGAACTTCTCTGACGTTGCCGCGCTTGATTTTACCAACACCGATATGCGGGCCGCAATGGTGCAGGCTATGCGTTATTGGGTGTTCGCTGCAAATATTGACGGCTTCCGGTGCGATTTTGCCAATAACCCGCCAATTGATTTCTGGACGAACACCATTGCCAACTTAAGGGGTATTACCACGCATCAACTGATCATGCTGGCCGAAGGCGACCGCCAGGCCAATTACCAGGCTGGTTTCGACTATGATTTTGGCGATGATTTTTATTACGATGCCTTAACGCAAATTGTTAGCGGTTCATCGGTGAGTACCATTCAAACAACTACTAACACTGAGTATACCGACGCCACCGGCAGTCAGCAAATGGCGCGGTATACTTCCAACCATGATATTGAAACGTCCACTACTGCCATACAGGAATTTGGCGGACATAATGGCGTAATAGCCAATTACCTGGTTTGTGCTTACATGCGCGGTGTGCCATTTTTAACAAGCGGACAGGAGGTTGATTTTAACCAAACCATCCCCTGGCCTTATACCACTGTAAAAATAAACTGGTCGGCCAACCTTGGCGCTTCGGCCGATTTTAAGAAGGTAAATAATTACCGAACCTCCGGCGAGGCGGTAAGGCGCGGGGTAATGGCCAATTTCTCGGACAATAATACCTGCGCGTTCACCAAAACATCGCAAACAACTTCGGAAAAAGTGGTAGTGATGGTAAACATGCGCAACAGTGCGCAAAATTATGTTATCCCGGCAGCTATAGCCGGCAATTACAAAAACGCCTACACGGGTGCTTCGGTTACATTAACATCGGGAGCCACGCAATCGTTAACGGCGTTTCAATACATCGTATTAACTAATCAAAATGTAGCTACGGTTGCGGTTACAGGCGTCTCCGTCAGTCCCACTACTGCAAGCATCGCGGCCGGTTTGACACAGCAGCTTACGGCAACAGTGGCGCCGTCAAACGCCTCGAACCAAAATGTGACCTGGTCGTCAAGCAACACGGCGGTAGCAACCGTTAACACAGGCGGCCTGGTAACCGCAGTTGCAGCAGGTACAGCAACCATAACGGTTACCACACAGGATGGGGCCAAAACCGCAACCTGCGCGGTTACCGTAACCGCAGCCTCGCACTTTACCGTTAATTTTTACCGGCCATCAACCTGGGGAACAGGCATTGATATTTACTGGTGGAGCGCATTGCCTGCCGGTGTGCTGGCAGACGGCACATGGCCGGGCGTCGCCATGGCCAATAACGGCAATAACTGGTATAGCTACACCTTCACCAATGTTACTTCAACCAATGTGATATTTGACGATGGTTCAAACCAAACTGCAAACCTAAGCAGGGCGGGGACGAACGGGTGGTATTACAATGGCAACTGGTATAATACGCAGCCCATACCGGTCACCGGTGTAACGGTAAGTCCAACGTCAGCCAGCCTGGCCGTAAACGGAACACAGCAGCTTACTGCCACCCTGGCTCCTTCAAATGCTACGGTAACAGGCGTTACCTGGTCATCAAGCAACACGGCTGTGGCCACCGTGAGCACAG
This sequence comes from Bacteroidota bacterium, assembly GCA_013285685.1. Classification (GTDB taxonomy): domain Bacteria; phylum Bacteroidota; class Bacteroidia; order Sphingobacteriales; family Sphingobacteriaceae; genus Mucilaginibacter. The sequence continues at coordinate 63,634 of JABDHD010000003.1, read as the reverse complement.
CCGGTTTGGTAACCGCAGTAGCCGCAGGAACGGCCACCATAACAGCGACTACAAACGACAATTCCTTTACCGCAACGTCAGCAATTACGGTGAACACCACCAATGTGCCTGTAACCGGGGTAACCATGAGCCCGACAACAGCTTCCGTCGCCGTGGGTGGTACACAACAACTTACCGCTACCGTCGCCCCCAGCAATGCTACCAACAAAACAGTTAGCTGGTCGTCAAGCAATACAGCGGTAGCTACTGTAAACACCAGCGGGCTGGTAACCGCAGTCGGTGCCGGAACGGCAACTGTCACCGTAACTACCCAGGATGGAAGCAAGACAGCTACCTGCGCCATAACCGTAACCACGGTAGCCGTTACTGGTGTAACCATGAGCCCAACCAGTACATCGTTATCGGTGGGGGCGACACAACAGCTAACCGCCACCATTGCGCCCAGCAATGCGACCAATAAAGCGGTTACCTGGTCGTCGAGCAATACAGCCATAGCTACCGTAAGTACGGCAGGGTTGGTAACCGCTGTAGCAGCAGGAACGGCCACCATCACTGTTAAAACCACCGACGGCGCCAAAACCGCCACCTGTGCGGTTACGGTAACGGCAACCTCAGGGTTCACGGTTTACTTTTACCGGCCATCTACCTGGGGTACCGGCATCAAAATTTACTGGTGGAGCGCATTACCTGCCGGCAACCTGGCTGATGGCACCTGGCCGGGGGTTAACATGACCAATACCAGCGGTAACTGGTATAGCTATACCTTTACCAACATTACCTCAACCAACCTGATATTTAACGACGGCAGTAATCAAACGGCCAATTTAAACCGGGGATCCAACGGCTGGTATTACAATGGCAACTGGTACAATACACAGCCCGTGCCGGTTACAGGAGTTACGGTTAGCCCAACAACAGCAACGGTAGCCAGCGGTTCTACACAGCAGCTTACTGCGACCCTTGCACCGACTAATGCTACGATAACCGGTGTCAGCTGGTCGTCAAATAATACTGCCGTAGCCACGGTTAATACAACCGGCCTGGTAACAGCAGTTGCCACAGGTGCGGCCACTATTACCGTTACCACTACCGACAATAGCTTTACGGCTAACTGCACCGTTACGGTTACCGCTTCCGGCAGCACCACCTATTATAACATCTTAAACAGGTGGCAGCCCAATACCTATTTATATGATGCCGGCAACGGGCAGGTAAAATACGGCACCAGCCCGTCGGGTAACAACAATTACCTGTGGGAGCAGGTTACCGGCCCGTCGGGCTATATTTACCTGGTGAACCGCGGTACAGGGAACATGATGGATGTGGAGGATCAAAATGGGTCTGTGGAAAGCAATACCGGCAACAGCAGCTGGTACAGTGCCATGTGGTCGGTCGTATCAACCGGCGATGGCTGGAATTACCTTGAAAACAGGTGGCAAACCTCCGAGTGGATAAATATCCAAAGCCTTGCCGGTTATGCGCAATATAGTGGCGCATCAAGTGGTTTTTACAGCGCGGAGTGGCAATTCGTTAATCCCACAATAGTAAACAACGATGCCTATGTTGCCGGTATTTCGGGCGAAAGCAATCCGACTGAACTGAACGGGTTGGCGGGCGCACCGCTCTCTGCTGAGCCCTTTGTTCGCCCGGCGCTTTCACCAAACGGCGATGGTATAAACGACATACTCACTATTGATAACATTTCCCGTTACCCCGAAAATAAAATAACAGTGATGAATGCAAGGGGTGTTACCGTCTTCGAAACCGCGAACTATGATAACCTAAGTAAAACTTTCGACGGCCATTCCGGCTTAAATGGCGCAATGATGCCGCAGGGCACCTATTTTTACCTGCTGGAGTATAAGGCAGGCAGTACCGTTAAGTACAAAAAAGGGTACATCATACTGAAATACTAGCGACACGCAGGTTTGAACAGTTTTTCAAAAAGCCCCGGTCCGTTAAGCCGGGGCTTTTGGTTAAAAGAAAAATTGGGAGAAGTTTGATATTTCTTCGCTCGGCTTTTTGATAATGCTTCGGGCATAGATCAAACGACAGCGCGCCGGTGGAGACAAAGATTACCTCGTTAAAACATCAAATTTTTAATGCGTCTGCCCCGCGCCCTTACCTCAATGCTGCAATAAAACTTAAAAAGATTTCTATTTTTACAGCTTGTAAACCATCAAAACAGTTGGCGAATATGTTGAGATTGTCCAGGCTATTAGTTTCAGGCATTTGTATGGTTTGCCTTCCTATGATTGCCCACACCCAGTCGGTCACGGACAGCATGTTGAACGAACTGAACGCCGCCCTGGCAAAAAAAGACCAGTATATAACACAAAAACAGCAACAGATCGCCCGGCTAAACCAAGCCTTGCTGCAGGCCAAAACGGTTAAACAACAATTCGACGTGTACGCCTCGCTTTTTGAAGAGTATAAATCCTTTCGTTACGATTCATCCTATTATTATGCCAAAAAACTACAGGTCTTATCGGCGCAATTAAATAATCCGCTGCTTATCGCCTCAGCGAAAATGAAACTTGCATTTACGTTGTTGTCGTCAGGGCTGTTTAAAGAGACACTGGAAGAGCTTAACGGCATCAATGTGCAACTATTTAACCCAATAGACAAAAGCGACTATTATTTTCTAAAAGCAAGATGCTATTTTGATCTGTCTGATTATGACCGCAGCCCTGATTATTCGACCCGGTATGATCCCCAGGGCATAACGTGCATTGATTCGGCACTTGCACTAAACAATCCCGGAACTTTCCGTTATCTGGAACTCGAAGGCCTGAAAGAACTGCGCACCGGTCATTATACGGACGGACAAGCTACCTACATTTCCCTGTTGAAGTTACCCGGCCTGACGCCGCATGATTTCGCGGTAAATGCCTGTTGTCTCAGTTACATTTACCAGGTAAAAGGGAACTTGGAAAGGTCCGTGCAATTGCTTATAGGGGCGGCCATTTCTGATATTCAATCCGCAACCAAAGAGACGGTGGCCATTTACCAGCTGGCCGATATCCTGTTTAAAAAAGGTGATATAGACCATGCCTATGTTTATATTAAACAGGCCATGGATGATGCTGCTTTTTACGGCGCTTTACAGCGCCAGGTAAAGATTAGCAGCATATTGCCCATTATCGAGGCGCAATGGATCACCCAGATCGAGCATCAAAAAAAACTGCTTTATACGTACTCTTTCATTATTACACTGCTGGTAATAGCGGTAGTGGTATTTGCGTGGATCATATTTAAGCAATTAAAAAAGCTCCGCATCGCCGATGAAGTGATCAAAGCGGCCAACATCACCCTGCAAGAAAACAACCGGTCGCTCGAAGAACTAAACCAGAATTTAAGCACGGCCAATAAAATAAAAAACGAGTATATCGGCTACTACTTTAACATCAACTCCATTTATATCGAAAAATTGGAGAGCTTTCAAAAATCCCTTGAGAAAAAGTTGAGCAGCAAACGTTACGAGGACGCGCAAACCGCTGTTAAAAACCTGAACCTGGAAAATGAAAGGCAGCAGCTATTCCACACCTTCGATAAAGTTTTCTTGCGCATCTTTCCCGATTTTATCAATAAATTCAATGCCTTGTTTGAACCCGGCGACGAGATATGCATTCCGGAGGGCCAGGCGCTCGGCACCGAGCATCGTATATTTGCCTTGATAAGGATGGGCATTCATGATAATGACCGTATTGCCAAACTGCTCGGCTATTCGGTTAACACAATTTACGCCTACAAAAACAGGATAAAAAACCGCTCGTTTATCTCCAATGACGATTTTGAGGACCGAATTATGGCGATAGAAGCGGTTTAATTGAAAACTTCCGAAACTGAAATCTATATTGGCCTTTATCAAATCACTTACAAATTATTAATAATCAACTTATTATATTAATATCTCTTCTGTATTTTCTATATTGAGGGTAGCCGCTATTGCCTTTACTTTTTCATCCTCTTTCCTTTGATTCGGATTTGGCGCGAGTTGCCACGATCAAGTTAAACCAATTTTAAACTACTAAATGAATGAAAAAGCTTTACTTTTTGAGCTACACTTTGCTGTTACTTTTTATTGGCCTTTGCAACCCGGCCATGGCCCAATCGGGTGCTATAACGGGCCGTGTGATCGACGATGAAAATCAGCCCCTCCCCGGCGCAACCGTTATGCTGAAAGGGACAAAACAAACCGCCGGCACGGATGCAAACGGTTATTTTAAACTAATCAACGTGCCGGCCGGCCCGCAAACGCTGGTGATCACCTTTATCGGGTTCGCTACATTGGAGCAAGCGGTAAATGTTGGTGGCAGGCTGAATTTGACCCTCCAGCTAAAACCATCCTCGGTATTGATGGAACAGGTAGCCGTCATCGGGTATGGCACGGTGAAGAAAACAGACGCAACCGGCGCCGTTGACGTGGTAACCGCGAAAGACTTTAACAAAGGCGCCGTAAACAGCATACAGGACGCTGTAAACGGTAAGTTGCCCGGTGTGGTGATCACCTCCATCAGCGGCGCGCCGGGGCAAACTTCAACTATCCGCATTCGGGGTATTACGTCCATCAATGCCAGTACAGATCCGCTGATCGTTATCGACGGCGTACCCATGAGCAATGTGCCCGTGGGCGGTACCGATAATATCCTGACCAGTATCAACCCAAATGATGTGGAGAATGTTACTGTTTTGAAAGATGCCTCGGCAACGGCCATTTATGGTTCGAGGGGCTCGAGTGGTGTAATTTTAATCACCACCAAACGCGGTACCAAAGACCTGACTATAAACTACAGCGCTACCGGGTCGGTCTCAGTCATCCCAAAGGAGGTGCCTGTTTATACCGCTGATCAGTTTCGAGCCCTGGTTAACCAGGTTTACGGCGGCCAAACTGCAGTGACATCGCTGCTGGGCAACGCCAACACCAACTGGCAAAACCAAATTTATCAACAGGCTATAGGGCAGGACCACAATCTCAGCATTGCCGGAACGACAAAAAACCTGCCTTACCGCGTCTCGCTCGGTTACAATAATTCCGACGGCGTGTTAAAAACTTATAACTATCAACGTACAACGCTTGCGGTCGGCCTCGACCCAAGTTTTTTTAACCATACGCTTAACATCCATGTTAACCTGAAAGGCTTGTACAACCTGAATAATTTTGCCAACCAGGGAGCCATAGGCAATGCGGTAAACTACGATCCTACCCAGCCGGTTTATAATGGCAATACCCGCTGGAGGGGCTATACCACCTGGACAACCAACGGCAATACCAATATCAACGGCGACCCGGTTACCCTCGCGACAGCAAATCCGGTAGCGGAATTAAACGAAACGGATAATAAGTCGACCCAAAGAAGGAGCATCGGCAACGCGGTATTTAATTATAAAATTCCGGGTGTTGACGGGCTGACCGCTAATGTGAACCTGGGCTATGATATTTCGCTTGCCTTCGGCCATAACAATGTGCTCGACAGCACACAATGGGTGTATTTGCCGGTTGCTTCGGGCGGTCAAAAGGTGTATTACAATACCGTAAACCGCAACCTTTTGGCCGAATATTACCTGAACTATAAAAAGGACCTTAAATCGATAAAAAGCAAGATCGACGCGACAGCCGGTTATTCTTACTCCGATTTTTATACCAATGGCAATGCCATTTCATCGGACTATAAGCAAACCGTGTTTAACCCGCCATCCCCTTACAAGACCGACTACAGGCTGATCTCGTTTTTTGGCCGGGTGAATTACACTTTTAATGACAAATACCTGTTGACCTTTACATTGAGGGACGACGGTACTTCAAAATTTGCGCCCCAGGACCGCTGGGGCCTTTTCCCGGCGGCGGCCTTTGCATGGCGCATAAAGGATGAGGATTTTATGAAGAATAGCAACATCTTCTCCGACCTTAAATTACGCCTCGGCTATGGTACTACCGGGCAGCAGGATTTGACTAACAATAATAACTACCCGTACCTGCCGGTATTTTCGCAAAGCGACAACGCCACCCGGTACCAGTTTGGCAATACGTTTTACAACACGCTGCGGCCAGGGCCTTACGATGCGGGCATTAAGTGGGAATCGACCACAACCAGCAATATCGGGCTTGATTTCGGCTTCCTGAACAACCGGTTAACCGGGAGCATCGATGCTTACTACAAAAAAACATCCAACCTGCTTAACGTGGTAAATGTGCCCGTACTTACAAACTTTGCTTCAACTCTTCTGGAGAACATCGGCAGCATGCAAAACGTGGGCGGCGAATTGGCCCTGAATGCGATCATCATCGACTCGAAAGACTGGCACTGGCAATTTGGGTATAACATCAGCTTTAACAAAAACAAAATTTTGAATTTGATCGGGTCAACGGGTCCCGGCTTTATACAGGTAAACCCGAATTCGGGTATAGCGGGGACAACGTCAGGCACCATACAGGCCAACGAGGTAGGGTATCCTATTAATTCATTCTACGTTTTCCAACAAATCTACAATCCAAACGGGAAGCCGATAGAAGACGGTTATGTCGACCGTAATCACGACGGGCAGATCAATAGTGCGGATTTATACCTTGACCATAGTCCTGATCCAACGGTTACCATGGGTATTAACTCGGATATCGCCTATAAAAGGTTCGATTTTAGCTTTTCTGGAAGGGTAAGCCTTGGCAATTACGATTACAATAATGTGGCTGCCGGCAGCACCTACCGGGGGTTGTATTCGTCGCTCGGTTATTTGTCCAACCAAACTACCAATGCCAGCTTTACGCAGTTTACTACCGCGTTAACCACCAACCAATCCGATTATTACATACAAAACGCTTCGTTTTTCAGGATGGACAATATGAGCCTGGGTTATAATTTCCCGGCATTCAATAAAAGTAAATTGAAACTACGCCTGAGCGCGGGTGTGCAAAATGTGTTTGTTATTACGCCTTACAAAGGGTTGGACCCTGAAATAAGCGGGGGCCTGGATAATAACTTCTTCCCCCGGGCACGCATCTATCAAATCGGTTTAAATGCAACTTATTAATAAAAGTATCATGAAATTCAATAAGATTTTAACCATACAGGCATTCATGACAGTCGTGTTTGCTTGTTCCTGTACTAAAAAGCTCGATACGGTACCTATCGACCCCCTCGTTACTACGTCGGCAACCATATTTAACAATCCGGTGGCTTATAAAGAAGCCCTGGCAAAGCTGTATGCTTCGCTGGCGGTATCGGGCCAGAATATAAATTTCACCGAAAATGATATCCAGGCATCCGACCAGGGTACCGCCTGTTTCCTTCGCGAATATTGGGCGGCAGAAGAAGTTACTACGGACGAGTGTATAAACGCCTGGGGCGATGGCGGCCTGGTGGAATACCACGGCGGCATCTGGAGCGATGCTAACCTGTACGTGCAGCTGATGTACGAAAGGATATTTGTAAACATTGCCTACTGCAACGAATATATCAGGGATGTAACGGCAAGATTAGGATCACTTCCCGCAGGCCTTTCTGTGGCAGCCGTTAATCAATATTTAGCGGAAGCCCGGTTTTTAAGGGCCTATTTTTATGAGTGTGCCATGGATATGTATGGCAATGTACCCTTCGCGACTGAAAACGACCTGCCGGGCACTTTTCTGCCAAAGCAAATCGCCCGCGCAGACCTGTTTAAATATATCGAGTCGGAACTGATCGCCATACAGCCTTTACTTGCAGCTCCTGGCGCCAATGAATATGCAAGGATTGACCAGGGCGCGGATTGGGCGTTGCTAAGCCGGATGTACCTGAACGCAAAGGTTTTTACCGGGACAGACCGATCGACAGATTGCATCACTTACTGCAACAAGATCCTCGCCTCCAGCAACTATTCGTTGCTGCCGAGTTATCAAAATTTGTTTTTGGCGGATAACAACGGCTACCGTAACGACATTATTCTGCCGATTGCGGAAGACGGCATGAACACCGAAAGTTACGGCGACATGACCTTTGTTATCCATGCAGCTGTAGGCGGCTCGGAGGATGCTACAAATTTGTTTGGCATCGCATCCGGGGGATGGGCAGGCAACCGGCTCACCACCACTTTTGTTAACCGCACCTTCCCCGATCCTTCCGGGAATACCGATAAACGCGCCATTTTTTATACCAGCGGGCAAAACCTTGCGGATGTAGCCGACCCTACTATTTTTAGCGAAGGCTATTTGTGCGCTAAATTCAAAAATGTTACTTCAACAGGTGCGCCAGGCTCAAACAACACCTTTGTCGATACGGATTATCCGCTGTTCAGGCTTTCTGAGATTTACCTGAACTATGCGGAGGCCGTATTGCGCGGAGGCGCGGGCGGCAGTTCGGCCACCGCATTGACCCTTGTTAATAAAATACGCGAACGGGCCTACGGAGGCGCTTCCGGCGATATTACTTCGGGACAGCTCACGCTCAACTTTTTATTGGACGAGCGCGGCCGCGAATTGTACTGGGAAGGTTTCAGGAGAACTGACCTGATCCGCTTCGGGCTGTTTACAGGCGGCAGCTACCTTTGGGATTGGAAAGGAAACGTAGCTGGCGGCGCAGCTACCGATGAGCACTTGAATTTATTCCCGATACCTGCGTCCGACCGTGAATTAAACCCTAACCTGAAACAAAACCCGGGCTATTAATCATCGATTTAAACAAGTAAATGATCATGAAAAAAATATTTATCATCCTGTTAGTAGTGTCGGCTTTTCTCCATGCCTGTAAAAAAGCGCCTTTGACCACTGTAAGCGCTAATATTACAGCCCCGATGCTCACTAACCCGGCAGACGGCTCCAGCGTTGATGTAACCATAGCCGACTCGGCTCAAATATTAAACATCACCTGGGCCAAACCCGATTACGGCGTTGCGGCGGTCGTCAATTACATTATCCAGGCCGACTCTGCAGGTAAAAACTTCAGTAAAAGCTATACCCTTGCCAGCCTCACCTCTACCACCTCGTTCGGGCTGAGCTATAATAGTTTAAGCTCGAAACTAATGAACGGGCTTGGCCTAACGCCCAATGCATTGTCGACCGTCGAGATACGGGTCGCTTCGGCTATTTATGGCAAGGACACGGTTTATTCAAAACCGGTTAAGGTAGCATTAACCACGCTGGCGGTTAACCAGCTATGGCTGCCCGGTTCGTACGAAGGTTACAACCCCGGCGCCGCTCCAACTATTCCGTCAGTCACGCAAACCACTTATGAAGGTTATGTATACTTTAGCGCTGCCGGCAATTTTAAGTTTACTTCGGCGCCCGATTATAACCACATTAATTATGGCGATGGCGGCAACGGCACCTTAACCACCAATGGCAATGCCGGCGGTATTGTGTACAATTCGGCTGGAGTTTACCTGCTGGATGCGGATATTACTAACCTTACCTATTCGGCAACTTATATCAGTACCTTTGGGATTATAGGGACGTCTACGCCGCAGGGTTGGAATGCGTCCACCCCAATGACTTACGACCAGTCGACAGGTTTATGGTCGATAAAAATTGCGCTGGTACCCGGTGCGCTCAAATTCAGGGCCGACGATGGCTGGACCATTAACTACGGCCCGCTGGACAGCAATGCCTTAACCGGCACCCTGCAATTTAACAACCCGGGCGCTATTACTATAAACAACGCAGGTACTTACACAGTAACAATTGATATGACTCAGAAAAAACAAAAGGGATATTACTATACGGTGGTGCAGGATTGACCAATAGTAAAAACAACCGGCCGGTTGAACGCCGGCCGGCTGTTTAAAACGATAACGCTAAATTTACTGCCACAAACGTTAATAAACAGGCAATAGATTAAAAATTAAAAACCCAGGAGATCTGTGAAAATGAAAATCAACAACAGCATATTACAAATGACCACCTTATTTCTATCTATACTATTAGCCTGTGCAGGCTGCAGCAAACACAGCACACCCAACCCGCCGCCGGTAAAAACCAACCCGGATACCACGACTACGCCTATTTACCATGACCCTGCACAATACGGAACGCCCTACGCCAGTGTGCCTGCCACAAAGGATATGGTGATTTACGAAGTAAACCTGCGCACTTACACACCAGGCACCTTAGCAGGTGCAATGACCCGGCTTGATTCGATAAAAGCGCTGGGCGCAAATGTAATATGGCTGATGCCCACCTACCCCATCGGGGTGTTAAAAAGCATCGGGTCGCCTTATTGTGTTCAGAATTATACAGGCGTGAACTCAGAGTTTGGTACTTTGACCGATTTACGCAGCTATATCGATAAAGCGCATAGCCTGGGGATGGCGGTAATTATGGATTGGGTGGCGAACGATACTTCATGGGATAGCACCTGGATTACCAATAAATCGTGGTACCAGCAGGACGGAAACGGCAATATCATTTTTCCGCCGGGAACCAACTACACCGATGTCGCCGCTTTAAACTTTAACAGCACCGCTATGCGCACCGCCATGATCAGAGCAATGAAATATTGGGTGTTCACGGCTAATATCGATGGCTATCGCTGCGATTTTGCCGATAATATCCCAAGCGATTTTTGGACACAGGCGCTTGACACCTTAAGCACTATTAACACCCATAAACTGATCTACCTGGCTGAAGGCACCACCAGCAGCGAAATTTCGTCAGGTTTCCAGATCGACTATGCGTTTAGTTATTACAGCACGCTGAAAGGCGTTTATGGCGGGTCACAGGCGCCAAGCTCGATATTTACGACCAACAGTTCTGAGATAGCCTCGATTCCGTCGACAGGCGCCAAAATGCGGTACATAACCAACCACGACGACGCCAGCAGCGATGGCAGCACTTTAACGATTTATAAAAGCAAACAAGGCGCACTCTCCGCCTTTGTGACGGCAGCTTATATGGACGGCATCCCGATGATCTATGATAGCCAGGAAGTAGGCTATCCCGGCGCCATCAATTTTTTTACCGATGTACCCGTGGACTACACGGCCAATTCCGATATCGTGGCGGCCTATAAGCAAATATTAGCCTTCAGGGCTGCGCATGAGGCCGTCAAAACAGGAACGCTTACCCAATACAACGATGCGTCCGTCATCGTTTTTGAAAAGAAATCGGGCACGGACGATGTACTGATCCTGGTGAACGCAACCGGCAGCCCGGTAACTTACAACGTACCCGCAGGGCTGCAAAATACCGCCTGGATAAACGGCATAACCAAAGCATCGGTAACGCTGCCAGTGCAAATGCCGATGTCGGCCTACCAATACATTATATTGAGCAAAAGCTAAAACCTTCCTTATTCATATATTTTACATTGGTTTGTAAACGAAACAGCGGGAGCCTTCCCGCTGTTTCTGTTACGATTATTTTTGTAGCCTTGAAAAAGGAAAGTGCTTTATGTGGCGCCAGCCAAATAATCAGACGAACTGGTGTGGTGTCAACACGTTTTTATCGCATAATCATAACCGGAATTTCAATTTTACCTTTGTTTGTGGATGGTAGTAATACTTGATTGCTCAAGTGCGAATATACCCGGTAACGCGCATCCATAATCACACAAAAGGGTTAACACAACTTAACATATTTCAATGTTAACCCTATTTTAAATACTTGTAAATCAATTATTTAACATGAAAATAAGTGAAAGCCCGCAATATGTATGTTAACCCATTTCGCTGACATGAATTTGTCACCAAATTAAATAACATTATGCCGGCCCGGCAACCTTTGTAAAACAGTCAAAAACTCATTTTTTGTCCGGTTTGCTAAAGCACTTAAAGTCCGCTGTAAAAGCAAAGCGTCATTTTGATGGTGACATGACACTAGTCAGGCTGAGATATAGTGTGCTCATACGACTTGCGGAAGCCGGAGACGTGGATAAAATGGCGCTGCTATTTGAAAGGCTGCCAGGCAGACCGTGCAGCCTCAGCCCGGTTTGTAAATAATTCCCCATTTTATTAATTGGTAATATTATTTATTGTACGTAAATTTAATATACCAATTCACCTAAGGTGTAAAAGTCATGAAAACTAAGGCCATGGGCATTTATTTGCCCTTGCTTGGTGCATTTTTTACAGACAGGTAGCCAAAACCCGCCCTTTACCATTCTGTCAAATCCAATTGTTCCATTTTCTTAAAAATAAACTTAATTGATATGAAACGGATATTACTTTGCGCAGCTTTATTAAGCTGCCTGCTCGTAGGATGCAAGAAAAATAAAGGTTTGTCGATGACGGGGGTTTACAAACTGGAAAAACAATGGATAAGCGGCGGGGGGAATGACTCTGTTTATAAAAAAACGCAAATTAAGATATACACGGCCCACCAGTTTATTTATGCCGGGATGACGGCAGATTCGGCTGTGAGTTTTGGTGTCGGCAATTATAAACCGGATACCGGTAATCGCGTTATAGAAAATGAATTTTACAGCAGCTACCGGTTGGATACCTCCAGGGTATTTAAAGTCGACATTACCAAAACCGACACTGGCTTTACACAAAAAATACCGGCAATTGCCACCATAAAAGGTGTGAAGTACGATTTGATGGAAAACTATAGCAGGTCGCCGTCAGGCGATACCACCAAATTGGACGGCTTGTGGAAAATGAGTAAAAGCTTTATGGTTAATGGAAAAGATACGATTAAAAAAGAAGTAACGCAGTACAAGATATTCCAGGGTGGAAATTTTCTGTTCGCAGGCAGGTACCTGGTTGACAAATCTGCAAATAAATTCAAAAATAATTTTGGATATGGTTCTTTTAGCCTAAACGGCAGTAACCTGGTTGAAGAAAATACCATTGCCAGCGATGTTTCGGCGTTGAAACATAAATTCAGTATCAAAATTGCATTTAGCAGCGATAATGAATATACCCAGGTAATCAGCGATGCAAAAAGCAACCAGCAGTCGGTTGAAACTTACGTCAGGGTGAAGTGATCTTGAAAAAGACATAGATTGCTTATTGCTAGTTTGCCAGCCAAATAGGGGCATTGGCATCCCGAACGATACCAAATCGTGCGGCACAGGGATTCTGTTTTGCAATAAAACGTGTTTGCTTCTTTGAAACAGCGGGTATGTATTTTCCATCATATATGGTATTGTGTATTAATAAATATTAGATTTGGGGAAATAACCACTTGAAATGAAAAAATTAATATATGGTTTTTATATACTACTATTATTTTCATTAAGCGGGTGCAGCAAAATTGTATACAGCCAGCAAGTGGTAGATAATCTGCACACTAAACAGGATCTTTTAAAACAGCTCGGCGAGCCCGATCAAAAGGTTATTAATCCCGGTTATGAAGAATGGTCTTATATCAGGGATACTTTATCGGTGCTTAGTGACAAAAACAGTTCAGACACAATAAATAAAAAAATTGATTCTCCGAAGCCGGATTCGATAAAAGGCACCTTTTACGCCGTACATCATACCTATATTAAATTTCATATTGACTCAGCTGACCGCATTATTGAATATAAAAACAACGGTGTCGACTTGACAAGAAAGGTGAAAGAGAATTTTGGCAATTCATTGTTGCATATTTTAGGAGGAACCCTTGCAGTTTTGGTAATTATTGTTGTGGAGGTGGCCAAAGATAAACTGGAAAACTGATGAGCCGGTAAATTCGCTTATTAAGATCAGAGCGGATGTGCTTATTGTTTTGTTGGACCACTAATAAAGCTTTTTTCGGCTTTTGCGCCGGTTGGTATCTACCACTTTTATTAACCTAACGGCCAGCCGCAATAGTCTCACCGGCCCCTCCTGGTATTTGTTTTCGCCACATGAAATAAATATTCCCCTGCGTAAATTCCCCTCAAATCCTTATAGGATAAAATGGCTATTTTGCCTGATACTGCCTTCCTTTTAAAAGTTTCTGCCTTAAATTTAAATCTCAAACGTTGGTTTGACTTGGATGAATTTAAAATTGGCCCGCTGAGGGACCTGCAATCAGCTGATTCCAAACAAAAGTTAAAAGTTTTATTGCGAACAAATAAAAACCCTGAGACATGAAATTGAGATACATCTTACTCATCGGCGCTGTTATTACGATAAGCAAAGGATATGCCCAGCAAGGTTTTCCGGTAACCGACCAGCAGCCTGTAGTTATAGAGGGGCTCAGTTGCGGTTACAAGATCAAATCGCTTGAAACAAAAGCAGTTGGCGACAAGGGCGACTTCAGCCGTTATTCTATCAGTTTTTTTGTAAGAAATGTTTCCGACAGGCCCAGGGTACTTCCGTTCAGACCGGGCGTCAACGGAATGAATGGTGTAGCTGATAACCTGGTACAATTCAACTGCCTTAATGCTACCGGGGCGAGGCTTACAAGTAAATATGCAGTGATAAAGGCCCCGCCCTACAATGTATACCAAAACCGGGCGCTGGTGAAAATGGGTTATGGCATAATGCCCGGCCAAACCATCAGCGTAGATGAGATAATGATCGTACCGCTAAACGAGCAGCTCAATATGCTGGTATTTTATATAGGCAACAGCCAGCAATTGGTGCCTTTGGCTGCAGAAGCGGTTGGTCCACCTCCGGTTCGGGCCCCTGATCCGGCGCCAAACCAACCACCACCTGTGTTTAATATTGACAGTTTTTACCAGATAAGAAGTGCCAACTACAGCACGTTTATCAATATTCAAACCGGGGTTATCAATTGCTCGCCAATACAAAATGGCTGGTTTAGCGCTCAATGGCAAATAATACCTGTGCCGGGTTCGAATTTTTTCAAAATAAAAAATCGTTGGAAGAGTAATTTTATCGATACGGAAAGGGGCTACATCACCATGGCGCCGCTCGATCAATCACCGGGTACGATATGGTCGCTCGAACCGGTAGACGGTAACGTTTTTCATATTAAGAACGTGCAGTCCGGCCAGTATTTAAGCATGGGACCGAATAATATACGGCTCACGCCAGGCACCGCTAATCCGGGCGCAACGTGGCAAATACAATAGGGTATAAAATGTGCGGCGTATGTTAAAACACAACTGTTTTACTTAATGGGTTTGCCACCGGCTGGCGCCGGCGCTTCCTGTATAAGTTTATAGTACACGCCTTTTTTATTCTTCAAACTGTCCAACTTTATCGGGGTAGCCGCCTTAAGCTGTTGCAGATCTATCGAGACCTTTTTCCATTGGGCACCATATTTTGCGGCGAATTGCGAGGTATCGGCCTTGTTGTAAAAATCGAGAATATTTTGTTGGAGCGATGCAGTTAAGTCGGCATACTTATTGCCGCTTAGTTTGTCGAGCAAATCATCATAAGTTTTGTCACACAGTCCGTATTCGCCGGGGACGGTGGGTTTTCCTGTGTCATAATCTATATCGGGTAACACAATGGGGCCGCTTTGCAGCCGTCCGATCGCTGTTTCATACCTGGCGAGCGTAGTGTCGAAGCTGGCGATAAATTTCTTCTCGCCATCGGGACCGACATCTTTAAATTTTAACGCCTTAAACGGGCCTATCTTCGGAATGATCTTGATAATGAATGCTACGACTACTTCCTTAAACTTTGGTTTTTCCCGGGATGAACCAAACTCCTTATAGTAAGCCTTATTCTTCATTTTGTAATGGAATTTATGCTCATTTATACTGGGGTTCAGTTTTTTAATATCATTTTTTTTGAGTTGCCATGCACTATGGGTGACTACCGGGAACAGGCTTTTAACAGCCCACCTGAAGGTAGAGATTGACCGGTCCAGGTCACCGAATACTTCGTTAATGTCCTCGCCGTATGTTTTCAAAAATGCCCTTTCCAAAAGCGGCTTGGACACCTGGAATCCAATGAAGTCATGATAGGTAGTTGATGCATAATTGCCGCGGGCTATTTCGAGTATGTCAAAAGAAAGCTCGACCCGGCTATGCGAGATATGATCTTCATCGTAGGTAACCACGGGGCCAAATCGCTGTGCTATTTTGGGATACACTTCGGGCACGGTTAAATTAGTGGCAAGAGAATGGCCGTATTCATCCGCGAAATAATGACAAAGGGAGCCAACTGCAAAAGCATATTCGTCAACATTCTGAGCCTCTTCTAACAGGTTTTCTACAAAATCGCCGCTCCTTACATAATGTGCCAGGTTGGTAAAATAGGTACTGCCGAACGGATAATACCCCATATCGGCCAATAAACTGCCGCCATATGCGTAGGCATGAGCCTCTTTAAGTTGGGCATCAGTCGAACCCGGATATTTTGATTTAAGCAGGGGTTTGATGAATTTATCCCAACTGGCGTCGATCAGCGCTTCATGCGTGAGCACTGAATAGGCCTGCACCCTGGCCGTATTAAGTAGTAAAAAAAATGCAATGATAAAACCCTTTAACCCTATTTGAAGTATACGCATGATTGATTGACATAGTGAAGATTTAGATTAAAGGATTAAAACCTTAAATTGTTTGAAATCAGATCGTATAATATCGGAGCCATTATAGATTAGCGCCTATAAAAAAGATCTGCCGGGCAATCAACCCGGAAAACTTAATTAAAAGTATGCTAAAAAATAAAAAGGAAAAGTTATTAATTGAGTGACTGCTTATTGCTTAAGTGCGGGCCCTAAAGTTATTCAAAAAAAAATAAACAGGTATAGTCAGTCTGGGATAATGTTTCACAACCAATACTATGACTATCCAACATAATATTGCCGAGCAATCAACCCAAGGTTTTCACAAATTGTGATTAGCACCTGAGGCGCCAACCCGCAAATGGACAAAGGACCTGAAGGGGCGTATTACCCCGCCTTTAACCTCAAACTTAATTTTTCAGGAACGAAGCGCTCGGCTTAATAGCCATGCGAATGTTTCTCACACGGTTCTTCACCCAGGTATATACCGAAGAATACTCCAGGTAATTACGGATGGAATCATCATTACGGATGGCGGTAACCATATCCCTCAGCATGCTCCGTAACTGCGATCCGCGGCTTACACCGCTCACAATTTCTTCCAGCTGGTCGGCATAAATTACGGCCTCATCCTCGTTGTCAAACAGCAGTTCGGTGTTTTTTTCGCCCCGGGCTTTAATGCCTTTTGAAGGCAGCGGCAGGCGGTATTTCCTGAAATAATCGGTTGTGACACGGGTGGGCCCGGTAGGAGGTAGATTGATGCGTAACATAATATTAAAAGTTTTTCATTTATTCATTTCTCGTAAAATCCTGTACAAATTCATCGCTTTTTATAGCTACAATTATATCGTTTATCGCCAAATATTGCGTAGTTGTTTTGTCATTTATTTCTTCGGCCATGTTTTGCAGCTGCTGCGCGTAAACTACGGCCTCTTCTTCATTTTCAAACTTCAACACCAGGTCGTCATTTATTTCCTCATCAATTCCCGATGTCGGTCCCGGTATTCCGTAACGCTCAAACAATGAGAAAGTTATACCTGACGGCGTATTTGAAGGAACAACTATTTTCAGCATAATATCTTTGTGCAAATAACGCGCCAAACTTAAAGCTGTTTTTTTTATTTGACATTACGAATTAAACGAAATAAACATTACAAGGTTGAGGGTATTTATAAACAATTTGTAAACAGTGTTGATATCGGGAAATGCAGCCCGTTTAACATACGAAATTTAACCACAAGGTACACAAAGGTACACAAAGGTACACAAAGGAGGGCACAAAGCAGCGTTTGCCATTTCTTTGGATCACTTATATAATCAAAGTTTTTCTGCTAATAACTCAAACAGCATTTGATATTTCTTTGCGCTTTCTTGGTGTTCGTTGTGTCCTTTGTGGTTTAGAGGGGTATTTTAAAAAACCCGCTAATTTCCATTTTGAAATAAACCGCCGTTTGACTATTTTAAAGCGGAAATTAATCAGCTGCATCCGCCCATGACAAACGCCAAACCCGAACAGCTAAAAAGGGTATTAAAGCCCATTCATCTTTGGGCCATCGCCGTTGGTTTGGTGATATCCGGTGAGTACTTCGGTTGGAACTTCGGGTGGGCCGTTTCTGGTACCATTGGCTTTCTAATTGCCACGGTGATCATCACCGTCATGTACATCGCCTTTATTTTCAGCTATACCGAACTTACCGCAGCTATTCCGCATGCCGGCGGTGCTTTTGCTTATGCCTACCGCGCCATGGGGCCTTTTGGCGGACTGATTGCCGGTTACGCCACGTTGGTCGATTTTTTATTTGCAACGCCCGCCATAGCCATTGCGCTGGGCACTTACCTCAATTTTTTATGGCCGGTTGTCCCGCCTTTATACTCGGCGCTGTTTTTTAATGTCGTATTTATCGTCATCAATTACCTTGGGGTAAAGGAGTCGGCAATATTTTCGGTTTTTGTAACGGTGCTGGCGGTAGCCGAATTGCTGCTGTTTATGGGCATTGTTTCCCCACATTTCAAAATGGGCAATTTTATGAGCCGTCCAATGCCTTTCGGCTGGTCGGGTGTGTTTGCGGCGCTGCCCTATGCAGTTTGGTTTTATTTGGCTATAGAAGGCGTGGCGATGGTAGCCGAGGAGGTGAAGGAGCCAAAACGCAATATACCCAAAGGCTATATTTCAGCACTGGGGACGCTGATCGTCCTTGCTTTTGGCGTGATGATCCTCACAGGCGGCATTACCGACTGGCGCAAACTGAGCGGTGTTTCCGATCCGCTGCCCGAAGCGATACGATATGCGCTCGGTAACCACAGTAATTTAACCCGCATATTTGCCGGTATAGGCTTGTTTGGGTTGATTGCGTCGTTTCATGGCACTATCCTGGCTTCGTCCAGTCAGGTTTTTGCCATGGCGCGAAGCGGGTACATGCCGCGTTTCCTGTCTGGCATCAGCCATCGCTTTAAAACGCCTAATTGGGCATTGGTAGCGGGCGGGGTAATCAGCTTTATTGCGCTCTTTACCGGTACGGCCGCCCAAATCGTTTACATATCCGTAATGGGCGCAGTACTAATGTACATGTTAAGTATGGTAAGCCTCTTTATCCTCCGTAAAAAAGAACCGGATTTGGAGCGACCGTTTACCGCACCGGTTTACCCGGTATTCCCTGCGATTGCCCTGGTCATTTGCACCATTACACTTGTTGCAATGGTGTACTTCTACTGGCAGCTGAGCCTATACTTTTTTGGTGGCTTAGTACTGGCCACTGCCATTTTTGCGCTCATGGGGAAACATAAAGTGAAGCTAACGGAAGAGAATATGGTAAGCCCGGTTATCGGAAAGTAACAGTAACGGAATGATATGATCCTGTTAATCAAATAAAATGATGTGATACTGTCATTCCATTAAATCTTATAAATCGTGTTCAGACATAAAGTAAGGAACATCAACTACCGTTTTGCGGATTTAAAAACGCTGCTGGCAAAAGCATCGCCCTACCGTACCGGCGATGTGCTGGCCGGTATCTGCGCCGAAACGTATGAAGAACGGGTTGCCGCCCAGATAGCCCTGGCCGATGTGCCGCTTAAAACGTTTTTAAATGAGGCACTTATCCCTTACGAAACTGACGAAGTAACCCGGCTGATCATCGACAGTCACGATAAAAACGCGTTTGACCCAATCAGCAGCCTAACCACTGGTGAATTTCGCGACTGGTTATTAAGCGATGAGGCCGATACCGCTGTTTTAGCCGGGATAGCGCCCGGGATAACCCCTGAAATGGCTGCAGCGGTTTCCAAGCTGATGCGCAACCAGGACCTGATCGCGGCAGCAAAAAAATGCGAAGTGGTGACACGGTTTAGGGATACTATTGGCTTAAAAGGCCATTTCTCCACCCGCCTGCAGCCCAATCACCCGACTGATGATCCCAAAGGCATTGCAGCCAGCATGATCGATGGGCTGCTATACGGCAGCGGCGATGCGGTGATCGGTATTAACCCGGCAACCGACAGCCCGGCAACAGTAAGGATGCTGCTGGAACTGATCGATACTGTGCGGCAGCAGTTTGATATCCCCACGCAATCGTGTGTGTTAAGCCATATTACCACGACTTTGGAGCTGATCAATGCCGGGGCGCCGGTTGATCTTTGTTTTCAGTCAATAGGCGGAACGGAGCTCACCAATTCCAGCTTTGGCATTAACCTGGCTTTGCTGGATAAGGCTTACCAGGCCACTTTGTCGCTAAACCGTGGTACCATTGGCCAAAATGTGATGTATTTTGAAACAGGGCAGGGGAGTTCCCTATCGGCAAACGCCCACTTCGGTGTGGACCAGCAAACCTGCGAGGCCAGGGCTTACGCGGTGGCCAGGAGATATAAACCGCTGCTGGTAAATACCGTGGTCGGTTTTATCGGTCCGGAATATTTGTACGATGGCAAACAGATCATCCGCGCTGCGCTGGAGGATCATTTTTGCGGCAAACTGCTTGGCCTGCCCATGGGTGTTGATATTTGCTATACCAACCACGCCGAAGCCGACCAGGATGATATGGATAACCTGCTCACTCTTTTAGGGGTAGCCGGATGCAATTTTATTATGGGCATACCCGGATCGGATGATATCATGTTGAATTACCAGTCGACTTCGTTTCACGACGCGCTATATGTGCGGAAAGTGTTGGGATTGAGGCCGGCGCCGGAATTTGAGCGATGGCTTATGAAACAGGGTATAACAAGCGGCACAAATGACAAGGCTTTAAGCGAATTTATTAACACGAATTTTCACGAATAAGATCGAATTATCGCAAATAATTGCAGTATGTGTTTTGCCAATAGCAAGCTGACTTTATTTATAATTCGAGTTTTCATTTGTCCTTATTTGTGCCAATTCGTGTCAAATAATAGTGTTAAATAATATTATGGGAGAAGAGTTGACAGTACCCGATTTATTAAAGCAGTTAAAGCAATTTACGGCTGCCCGTATAGCTATTGGCCGGGTTGGAACGAGCATACCTTTAAAACAGTCTCTTGAATTTAACCTGGCCCACGCGCACGCCCGTGACGCCGTTTACTCTGTTTTGGATGTTGACGGGTTATTCACAGCACTTAAAGCTTTTGATTTGCCTGTATTACATTTGCACAGCAAAGCACCCACTCGCCATAGGTACCTTAAACGGCCCGACCTGGGCAGGCAACTGGATGAAGATTCAGCACAGCACTTAACCGGGTATAGTGGATATGATGTGGCCATTATTATTGCCGATGGCCTTTCTGCAGCAGCTGTTAATGAAAACGCTTTTGGCTTGCTGCACCTGTTGATCCCAAAATTGTTGGCGGCTAAGTTTATGATCGCCCCAATCTGCCTGGTGGAGCAGGGGAGGGTTGCTATCGGCGATGATATAGCCGGCGAATTGAATGCCAAATTTTCGGTGGTGCTGATCGGCGAACGACCTGGTTTAAGCTCGGCCGATAGCATGGGCGCGTATCTTACCTATAACCCAAAGCGCGGGTTAACCGACGAATCGCGCAACTGCGTATCAAACATCCGGCCGCATGGCTTAAAATACAAACCAGCGGCCGAAAAGATATTTTACCTTATAAATGAAGCTTTTAAACGCAAGCTATCAGGCGTGGGACTGAAGGATAATGAAGGCTTGCTGAAGTGAAACCTATTTAAACGTTAATATCGAACACCGGATTTTTTCCTTCATTATTCATCATTCGAAATTGGTGTTCGATATTTTTCTTCTTTCGGACTTTACTGACTTTTCCGACTTTCAACTTCAATTAGTAGTCCTCCTGTTTAACATAGCCATTCAACGAAAGCGGGCCGCCATGATGGCGCTCAACTTCTACCATTGCATGACCTTGGGGCGTAATCTCCATTTTGATCTGCTTCACATCGGCCATTTGGGTGTTTGGCTTGATCAACACATTCATGTCGCCATTTTTTCCGCGCCATTCGCTGTAGTTGTATTTGGTACAGTCAAATTTGATCTTACCTGAACTGCCCGGGAGATTGGCGATCAGGGTGTCTTTGTCGATTGCAACGTCGTATTTGTGGTAGCTTAAAGGCATGCTGCCCTTATTTGTTGCTTCAAAAACGTAGTCTTTGGTTTGCACATATTTTTTCACTTCGGCAGCCCGGTCGGACTTGTCATCCTTGAGTGAAGTCTGCGCTTTAAGTGTATTTAACCCGGCAAATACCGCGATCAATACAAAAAATAATCTGCTGATGCTTTTCATTGTAGTAGATTTTAGTGTTAAAATAGACCAATATCTACTTGAAAAAAGCAAATTTCATACCAAAACGAAATAAAATTAATTTTAGATTAATAACGCGCTTTTATTCCTTAGCTACAACATTTCCTTCGAACGAAATCGGGTCGCGATTGCTGCTGTTCACAAAAAGGGACGCATAACCGTCGGGTGAAATGTCCAGCCTCATTTGCTGCACGTCGCGCCAGTTGGTAATGTCATGATCTGCCGGGGTAATGGTAATTTCCCAGCCGCCTTTTTTCGGATGTGATGTTTTATAGCTAAACCTGGTGGAAGTAAATTTTATTCCCCCCTCTGTTTCAGCGGGCGATGGCGAAATATAGGCCTGGCCGTAATAAGGCAAAAAAGCAATAACGCTGTCTTTTGTTACTTTCAGATCATAAATGGAAGTAAGCAATTTACTGCCGCCATGCATGGGCAAAGCGTATTCCGCCACAAAGAAGAAATTGTCATCTGCCACCATGTTTTTTACGGCAACCTGTTCAGCTGCTTTCTTTTCCTGCCGGGAGTTTTGGGCATTGGCGGCATTGATGAATGCCAAAACCATTACCGCTGCAGCGAATAATCTGATCAAGCGTTTCATTGTAATGCTTTGTTTGATTAAAGGTACAACGTTTTGAGTTAAAATTTGTTGTAAAAGTCGTAATAAGTTGTAAAAGTTGTAACGAGTTGCTTTTACCTTTACAACTCGTTACAACCTTTTCAACTTAAATCAACGAAACACTCCGGTTCACAAACTCGGTCAGTTCCGCGCCGGTAAGCAGTCCTTGTGAAAGCAGCGCCAGGTCAAACGCCTGTTTGGAGAGGCTGGTTTTCAGCTCTTCGTTTTCTTCGCTGGCAATGCGGCTGATCAATTTATGGTTACCGTTGATGATCACTTTATAATTATCAGGCATGCTGCCATAAAAGCCCATGCCGCCGCCCATAGCTGCCATTTCTTTCATCCGGCGCATAAACTCGTCCATGGTAACGGTTACCGGCAGTTCATCCGGGCTTAAGCTTTCCACCTCGATGCGGTAAGCAGGTTTGTTGATGGCCTTTTCAAATACCGACTTAACCGCCGTAGTTTGCTCTTCGGTAAGCACGTGCGCCGGGGCGTCTTCTTTTTTGATCAGCTTGTCGGCAACATCGGCATCTACGCGTTTAAAGGAGGTTTTATCCAGCTTATGTTCAACATGCCCGATAAAGTGGCCATCGATCGGCGAATTCATCAGCAAAATATCATAACCCTTTTTGGTTGCCGACTGGATAAAAGCATCCTGTTTGGGAGCATCATTGGTATAAATGTAAACCAGGTTGCCGTCTTTATCGGTTTGTTCGGGTTTAACTTTTTCCTTGTATTCTTCCAGCGTAAAGTTTTCTTTTTTGATATTGGTCAGCAGCACAAAGTCTTTTGCCTTATCATAAAACTTATCGTCGCTGATCATGCCGTACTTTACAAAAAGGCCGATATCACCCCATTTTTCTTCATAAGCCGGGCGGTCGTTCTTAAACAGTTCTCCTAATTTATCACCTACCTTTTTGGTAATATAAGTATTTATCTTTTTTACATTGCTGTCGGCCTGCAAAAAGCTGCGCGAAACGTTCAAGGGGATATCCGGCGAGTCGATCACCCCGTGCAGCAGCATCAAAAACTCCGGAACGATGTCTTTCACCTCGTCGGTAATAAACACCTGGCGGGAGAATAATTTGATCTTGTTCCGCTGCACCTCAAAATCATTCTTAAGCTTAGGGAAGTATAGCACACCGGTTAAGTTGAATGGGTAATCCACATTCAGGTGTATCCAAAACAGCGGATCTTCCGAGAAAGGGTACAACTGTTTATAAAAATTCAAATAATCCTCGTCCTTCAGCTCGGCGGGGGCTTTGGTCCAGATGGGGTTGGTGTCATTAATGATATTATCCACCTCAACCGAAGTATATTTCGGCTTGCCTTCTTCATCAACGCCGTCCTCTTCTTCCTGTGTCGTTGTGCCGAATTTGATAGGCACCGGTAAAAATTTGCAGTATTTATCCAGTATCTCCTGCAGCTTGTATTTGCTCAAAAACTCTTCTCCGTCTTTGTTGATGTGCAGGGTAATTTCCGTGCCACGTTCGGCCAGGCTGCCTTCATTTATCTCAAACTCAGTGCTGCCATCGCAAACCCAATGTGCCGGCTCGGCACCTTCCTGGTAGCTAAGGGTTTGTATCTCCACCGAGTCGGACACCATAAATGCCGAGTAAAAGCCCAAACCAAAGCGGCCGATAATTTCGTTGGCGTCCTTAGCCTCTTTAAATTTCTCCATAAACTCCTCAGCGCCCGAAAAAGCGATCTGGTTGATATACTTTTTGATCTCCTCGGCGGTCATGCCCAGGCCGCGGTCGCTGATGGTGATGGTTTTGGCCTTTTCATCAAAAGATATCTCAATCTTCAGGTCGCCCAGCTCGCCGTTGTACTGGCCAAGGGCGGCTAAACGCTTGATCTTTTGGGTAGCGTCAACCGCATTGGATACCAGCTCACGTAAAAATATCTCGTGATCTGAGTAAAGGAATTTTTTAATGATCGGGAAAATGTTCTCGGTATGGATCGAAATTGTGCCTTTTTCTTGCATAATCTTATCTTATAAATTTTTTTATTGTTTTTGTGATAACCACCCTCATCAATGGTCGTTCCAAATGATATTTGGTTGACAAATTGGCAGGGAGATCATAGAAACCAGCCATACCTGACCAAATCGTTTCCATTATACCTGCCCCATCGGGGCAAAATATCGGTGGCAAAAAAACATGTCTACATCTTTTCCATTCTTGTCGAAACAATTCCCCCTCCTGTCTAATTCCGAAAATTTGCATTAAAAATCACTGCAGTTTTGATATAACAAGCAAGCTTTCATAGCAAGCATCAACATGAAAAAGAGTCATTTAAAATTAGAAATCATGAAACACGCCATTAAATTAGCCGTATTATTCCTTTTAGTGAATACCGGCCTTTTTGCCGCAGTTCAGGCAAAACCGATTAGCCTTTACCCTCCATCAAATAATACAATCACCTTTCATCCATTGCCTTCAAAGGCAGGGGTCGACGTCCAGGTACAAAAACGGACGCCCGGAAAAGTCGTCGTAATTATTTATGACGAATATGCGAACGTATACCTGAAGGAAATTCTGCCAATTGACCAGTACCTAACAAGGGACTATATCCTAACCAAACTGGGTAACGGCAATTACACCATTGCAGTTACTTCAAATAAAAAAGTAATGAAAAAGGATTTCCGGGTTTACGACGGGCAATGCTACATGTTATAACGATTTGTCGTCCTGAGCGATAGCGAAGGATCTTTTACACCAGAATGGCATGCGGTTGCTTCAAGATCCTTCGCTTTGCTCAGGATGACAAAACCTTCATTATGTTCAGAATGACAGACCTGCTTATTTATTTTCATTCGGAAACTTAATGTTTTAACCCAATCGCTAGTAAAAAATTAAAAACAAATAAAATTATGAAAGAGAGACTCCCATTATCACCCGCCGGCAAGCTGACTGCAGCCGGCCTGGTAATAGCCACGGTAGGGGTTATTATCCAGATCATTTCAGGCCATCCATATCCGAAAGTGCCGCCGGTATTTTTTATTCTTTTGATACCCGCCGGTTCGGTGATCTTTACCCGCCGGCGATGGACCCCGATTATTGCAATTGTTGCCGGCGTATTCTTAACTAACGGGCTATTTGCGAGCGGCGCCTATACACGCTTGCTCAACATAACAAACGCCGGGGATTCCATCGGTTTGTGGATACAAACCATCGGGGTGGTTGCAGCAACTCTTGCAGCCATTGTGGCAATTATTCAAAACTATAGCGTTAAGACTGCATGACAGCACAAAAAATTCCCCGCCAGCTGATCCGGACAATCACCACCATTGTAGTGATACTGGCAATTATCGGGATAACCGTTGTGATCCGCCGTTCATTGACTTTGGCCGGCGTCA
The DNA here is from genome assembly GCA_013285685.1 of Bacteroidota bacterium. Taxonomy (GTDB): domain Bacteria; phylum Bacteroidota; class Bacteroidia; order Sphingobacteriales; family Sphingobacteriaceae; genus Mucilaginibacter. The sequence continues at coordinate 37,600 of JABDHD010000003.1, read as the reverse complement.
TCAAACCGTTCGTACATCCTAAATATGGCGCGTTCGACACCGGTTTTCAACTTAACAAAGCGTTAACTTTTGTCCATATCATACCCGGCGCATTGTTTATGATCCTCGCGCCGCTGCAATTCGTGCCGGGCATTCGCGCGCGCCATCTTTGGTTCCACCGTTTGTCCGGGCGAATTGTAGTTGTTTTAGGCCTGGTCATAGGTGTTACGGCATTGATCATGAGTTTCAAAACAAATATCGGAGGGGCAACTGAAACATCGGCTACCGTTTTGTTCGCCATTATATTTTTGTTCTCATTGGCAAAGGGTTTTTATCATATCAGCCGGCATGAGGTCGCGCTTCACCGCGAATGGATGATACGGATGTTTGCAATCGGTTTCGCTATTGCCACGGTGCGCCCAATCGTCGGCCTATTTTTCGCCTTTTCCAGGCTATCGCCGTATCAATTTTTCGGCATCGCTTTCTGGATCGGTTTTACCATCCATTTAATAGCTGCCGAGGTATGGATCAATTATACCAGAAAACGAAATGTGCCAATTATTCCTTAGTTTTATTTATCCTGCATGAAAAAAACGCTCAATTTTAAATACGTCGGCTATGCTCTTCATATACTGGTTTGGGGCGTAGTATTATTGTTCCCATACCTGGTTTCTAACGCAGCCAATGATTACCGGATCGGTATTATCCCCGGGCGGTTATTTACCGCAACGGTTTTTATTCACATCGCCATTTTTTACGGCAATGCATTTTACCTGTACCCTAAGTTATGCAACCGGCGCTGGTGGTGGCTTTATATTATCAGCGCCGTCCTGGTCATTATCGCATCCCATCGGTTAAAATTTTTTATTATCGCCACATGGTTTTCTGATGTGCTTAAAAATACCGCAGCTACCAGGTTTGTACTTATTCCATCGATTATTGCTTTCATTATCAGCATTATCTATCGACGGATAGTAGATAAGATCCGCTTTGAACACGAACAAAAAGAAAAGCAGGCAGAACAATTATTTGCCGAGCTGAAATTTCTTCGCTCACAGATCAGCCCGCATTTTTTGTTCAATGTTTTAACCAACCTGGTTTCTTTGGCGAGGAAAAAATCCGACCAATTGGAGCAATCGCTTATTATGCTTGCCGGCCTGATGCGTTATATGTTGTATGACACGCGGGAAAAGAAAGTAGCATTGGGAAAAGAGGTTGAATATCTGAATAGTTATATTGCGTTGCAGAAGCTGCGTTTTGGAGACGATGTAGCAATTGACACCACCATAAAATTGAACAAGGGCGACGAACATTACACCATTGAACCAATGCTGCTGATCCCTTTTGTGGAGAATGCCTTTAAACACGGAACAGGAAATATCGAACGCCCCAATATATCTGTTAAATTATTGGTAGACAATGAATCATTGGTTTTTGAAGTACTCAACGGTTTTGATGCAGTAAATGATAACAGTAAGGATGACAGCTCGGGCATAGGGCTCAGCAATGTAAAAGCCCGGCTGGATATGCTTTACAAAAACAATTATTCGTTAACGATAAAGGATAGCAATAACCTGTTTTATATTATTTTAACTCTGAAACTGGCATGATGCGCTGTATAGTTGTGGATGATGAGCAATTGGTGCGTGAGCTACTGGAAGATAATATCCGGCAAATTCCTTTTTTGCAGCTTATAAAAGCCTGTAAAAACGCCCTCGAAGCCATAGACGTTTTGCAGTCGGAAGCGGTCGACCTTGTTTTTTTGGATATCCAGATGCCCGGCTTGAGCGGTCTACAGTTTCTGCAGTCGCTAAACGAGCCGCCGCTGATCATTTTAGTTACCGCGTACGAAAAATATGCGCTTGAAGGGTTTAACCTGAATGTGGTAGACTATATTTTGAAACCATTTAGCTTTGAGCGATTTTTAAAAGCAGCCAACCGCGCAAATGAGCTGTTTAAATTGAAGCAGTTGAAGGCCGCCCCAACAACTGGCGCGCCCGATTTTTTTGTAAATGTTGAATATACCCTGGTAAAAATTGTAGTGTCGGATATTGAATATGTCGAAGGCTTAAAAGATTATATAAAAATACATCTTTCATCCTCGCCAAAGCCGGTACTCACGCACATGACCATCAAAGCAATAGAAGAAAAACTGCCTTCCGGCGCGTTTATCCGCACGCACAAATCTTTCCTGGTCGCCGCGTCAAAAATAACCTCTATAAAACGCGATTTTGTTTGCATTCACGAAAAAGAAATACCGGTAAGTGAATTTTATAAAGAGAATCTAAAGGGGTTGTTTTGAAGCGACCAAGGTCCTTTGTTCCGTTAAAGCGCTGTTAATAGAACATTGAAAACCTGGTGCAAAGCCTCTTTGGTTTCAATATCGACCACATTCCCGCCCCCATCCATTTTCGTCCGTACAAACGGGATCAGCAAAGTCGCATCCGCCGGTAAATTGCCCCCTAATGCACTTTTCAATATCAGCTGCAAGGCGGCATGTGCATGTTGTCCACCGGTTGAAGCAGTAATAAGCGCCAACGGCTTACCTTCCAGCGAACCGCTGCCAACCGTCCAATCAAGCAGGTTTTTCAGTGAACCGGGTACGCCGAAAGCATATTCGGGGCTGCAAATGATAACGGCGTCGGCATTAGCCAGCAGTTGCCTTAATTCAATGACAGGGGAGGGCGTTTGGCCAGCATCCAGCCCCGGATCAAAATGCGCAAGCCCGGCAAGGCCATCATAAATTACGTAATCAAAATCAGCAGGCGCCAGGCCGCCTAAATACCGCAAAATAGCATGATTGGACGAGCCCGCCCGCAGGCTGCCCGAAATAGCAAGGACACTTTTGTTAGCCGGCATGCTGCAATACTAATTGATAAATAGTTTGGTGCTCAATGTTTCTCGAAAAATGATGATGAATTGACGTACAAATTCAATTGCTGAGGGAACGGGCGGCCTGGCCCCGAAATTATTTTGGTAGTGTGAATAATTTGTTATTACCTTTATTTACAATTATTTACCTTAAGCAATTTACGATGCACGCTTCGGATGCCCCATGGAAACCCTGGCATAAGCTTAGCTTCCGGTTCTTCTTCCTATTCTTAGGCATCACATCCGTCTTTTGCTGGATAAACACCGTTTTTTTCGCCTGGATGGCAGTTGCAAAAGCCAGCGTTGAAAACCTGTATCCCATATTTAAACCTTTGAGTGGACTTTTTTATTGGCTCGATCAGCATATTTATCATACCGGGTACGACCCTAAAACCCAGGTCAGCTTTCCCATCGACAACCATTTCGGCGTTATTTATCTCCTCACCCTGTTTTTCCTGTCCGTTATCGCTGCTGTTGCCTGGAGTATTTTGGATAAAAAACGAGCGAGCTACGATAAGCTGTCTTATTGGTTTAACCTTTACATGCGGTATACTTTGGCCATTGTAATATTAGGTTACGGTATTGATAAGGTTATACCCGTGCAAATGCCGCATCCGCGCACGGTAGATATGATCAGGCCTTTTGGTAACCAGAGCAGGGAGGACTTGTTATGGAAATTTATGGGCGTGTCGCCGGGATATATGCTTTTTACCGGCAGCTGCGAAATACTCGCCGCTTTGCTGCTATTTTCCAGGCGGACCGCGGTGTTCGGTTATGTTTTTGTGCTGGGCGTACTTACCAACGTTGTTGCGTTAAACTGGTTTTATAATATATCCGTCAAATTATTTTCTTCGCTTTTATGGTTATATGCACTGTACCTGTTGGCGCCATGGCTCAGCAACATCTGCCAATTCTTCTTCTCCGGGACGCCTGCCGCTGTTCCGCAGCAGCGCTATGCATTTAAAAAAAAGTGGAAAAATTACCTTTTGCCCGGGGTATTAGTGCTGGTGCCACTGCTCTCGCTGGTATTTGAAAGTATCGGTGATGTTAAATCATACCGTAAAGAAACCGCGAGCGCACGTAAAGAAAAAATGTATAACGTAATGACTTTTCTCACCAAAGATACTGTTGCTGCTGATAGCATCCGCTGGAGGCGCGTGCTGTTTGTTTATGATAATTACATGGTTATTTTTAATATGAAAGACAAGGAGGACTGGTACCAGTACGAGGTGGACAGCCTGAAAAAGACCTTTACCCTGCATGGACTTAATAATAACGCAGTCAAAATGCTGGAGTATGCATATCCGTCAGCCGGCAAACTTCAACTTGCAGGTAAATGGAAAGGAGGGAAAGATATCAACGTATCACTTAAATTGTCGCCGGTTGACAGTATGTATTTAAACAAAGAGAAAATTAAGATCATGCAGGATTAAAAGGTAAGTCGGCAGCCTGGCAACGAACCTGAAACTGCGAGATAATGGACTAATATTGATTGTTAGTATATTTATTTACAAACACTTATACTTTATGTTATGGCAACTCCGAATACCTCGTGGAAACCCTGGCAAAAAATAGCCTTCCGGTTCTTCTTTCCATTTTTAGCGCTTTCTTCATATCTGTGTTGGGACACCACCATTTACGTTGTTCATGGCGCGTTTTACCATAACCAGTTCGATTTAGGCATCTTGTACCGGCCCATGGCCGCAACGTGTTATTGGCTGGATAAGCATATCTATCATACCGGGTTTAACCCCCAAACACAGCAAGGCTTCCCCGGCGACAACCATTTCGGCGTGGTTTTTTACCTTACGCTTTTCTCCATTTCTGTATTAATTGCCATTGCCTGGAGCATTCTTGATAAGAAAAAAAATAACTACGATAGGTTGTACTATTGGCTTTGCCTTTATTTACGCTATGCGCTGATCATTGTAATGTTTGGCTACGGGATAGATAAATTAATCCCCACGCAAATGATGCCCCCCGGCGTTTTGGCAATGACGACGCCTTACGGTTACTTGAACCGGTACTTTGTTTTGTGGGACTTTATGGGCATGTCGCCGGGTTACCAAATATTTACAGGGGCCTGTGAACTGGTCGCCACTTTTTTGTTGTTCTCCCGCCGTACAGCTGTTTTTGGCTATGTTTTAATGGCCGGTATCCTGACAAATGTAGTGGCGTTGAACATTTTTTATAATGTTACGGTAAAGCTGTTCTCAGCGCAATTACTGCTTTATACCTTGTTTTTACTGGCGCCATACGTAAACAGTATATTCCAGTTTTTCTTTGCCGGCGGCTCGAAGGCTTATGTGGCAAAACAGTTTGTATTTAAATCTAACTCAAAAAAATATTGGCTGAAAGGCGTATTGACCGCAGTCCCCTGGATTTTGATGCTGATCATCGGCATAGGCACCTACTACCGTTATCTGCGCAAAACCGCCAACGCCCAAAAGGAAAAGATATATGATGTTACGGCTATTGTGGCCAAAGACAGCCTTCCCGCCACCATGGACGACTCGGTACGCTGGAAGCGGATGCTATTGAATGTATATGACAACCATGCCGTAATATTCACCAAAGATGATAATCTCGATTGGTACAAATACGATGTGGACAGCGTCAAAAAAACCTTCTCCTTTCATAGCGGCCCCGATAAAAAAACATGGAAGACCCTCAGCTATACTAATCCGTCAAAAGACGAATTGCAGCTGACCGGAGACTGGAAAGGCAGGGCCATACAGGTTTCCATGAAGGTGTTGCCGTTGGAAAGTTTTCCGTTGAAACGGGAGAAAGTAAAGCTGGTGGGGGATTGAGCGTTTTTACAACTGTGTTGTATTTATAACAAATTACCACATCATTGTCGTTCGAACTTAGTAATGCGTACATCATTATATATTTAAAATACTTGGCTGACGAAAATGCCGGGAAAAGTACTATTACGTTTTGTTGATATCAACGAAACGTTAATTCGTACAAAAAAGAAATGAAAAAAGAAACGATTACTAAACTCGCGACAATATTTGAACAATTCAAATTTGTTTAAATTTATAAAATGATCAAGATTCGCAAACAAATACGCTGTATTTCCATTTTTTCAACTTTTTCTGGTCTTTTTTTATCCGGATGCTCCGGCAGTGGCTCGAAATTTCCGCCAGTCACAGACATCGAAAAATTTAAGCAAACGCAGTTTGCCCCAACACTGGAAACCTCTATCGAAAGGAATAAAAATGTAGTTTATACTCCCGCTTTTTTGTATGCCTGGGACAAGGTTCGAAAAATAACGGATTGCAACCGGCTGGCTGGGCCCGGTAACCCGGCCGCTGTGCAATTAATGGATCAATCAAACTCCTTCAATGACGCGCTGGATAGCGGCAGTTACAAAACGCTTGTGTCAGTAAAAAATGCAATCGTTTCTGCTTATGCCAGTTTTAATAAGCAACTGCCGTTTAGCACACAATTAGAAAAATTGGATGGCGGTATTTTTTTCGACGGTCATAAAGTAAAGGCATTCGGAATGAGTTCGTTGGAAGATAAATATTGCTCTTCTACAGAGGTATCCTATTATTCAGATGATGACCACTTTATTTTAACCCTGCATCCTGTAGATTCATTAAACGAAATTATTCTGGTAAAGGGATTGCCTCCGATAAAAAGTTTAGGCGAAGCAGTTAAAAAGACAGATGTGCTTATTAAACGTGGCAACGCCGAGGACAAAATTCGGTCGAATTTATGGAAATATGTATTTGGTAATGATAGCGATAGGTACTCCATACCGGTTTTAAACTTTGATATTAGTAAAGACTATCAAAACATCGAAGGCCAAAATATAGGTTGTTCACTTATTAGATATCGTATTGATGTGGCCCGGCAGCGGACTTCTTTTACGCTTAACGAAAGCGGAGTAGTGATCAAATCGGTTGCGATCGACTCAATCGAAAAATTAGCCGACACCGCCCTTCCGATTAAGAGCCATCCAAAACACATGGATTTGAACAAGCCTTTCTATATCATCATTCGCCAAAAAGCGCACAAAAACCCCTATTTTGTGATGTACGTTGCTAACGAAGAACTAATGGCGAAACTTTAATACGGCGTACTACGTACTAAACTGCAAAATAAACGACGAACCCGTCCCCTCCGTAGATTGAACCAAAATATTCCCTTTATGCAGCAGCATAATTTGTTTGCACAGGCTAAGCCCGATGCCGCTGCCGTTTTTGCGGGTGCTGAAAAAGGGGATAAATATTTTTTCCTGAAGCTCGGGAGGCATGCCCATGCCGTTGTCTGTAACTTTAACCAGGGTTTTGTTATTGCTGGTAATCTCGGCAGATAGCGTAATACGGGGGTGCTCACGCTCTTTTACGGCCTCCACGGCGTTTACCAGCAGGTTAATCATTACCTGCTCGATGAGATTATGGTCAGCCTCCACACCCAGGGTAGGGTCGCGCAGGATGATCTCCAGTTCGATATGTTTTTTTTCTAATGATGGTCGCATCAGTTGGTTCAAGCTTTCGAACAAGTTGCGCACCAGTATTTTGGTCAGGTCAAGCCGGGTGATCTTGTTCAGGCTGCGATAGCTTTCCGTAAATTTAAGCAGGCCCTCGCTGCGGCGTTTGATGGTATCTATGCCCAGCTCCAGGTCCTCCAATTGCCCGCCGAGGCCGCTATTGGCAATCTCCAAACTTTTCAGCCGGTTTTTCATCGTATCAGCAAGGGAGGAAATGGGCGCTACCGAGTTCATGATTTCGTGCGTCATTACGCTTAACAGCTTTTGCCAGGCTTTTGATTCGGTTTCGTCCAGCGCCTCGCTCACATTCTGAAAGGCGATCAGCTTATAAATCTTGTCGTCGCTGCGCAGCATGCTCGCCGTTACCAGTATTTTTATTAGCTGGCCGTTCCGGTTAACGGTTAAAATTTTGGCATCGCCCGACTTTAGTTTTACCAGTTCCTTGTATAAAACCTCTTCGCGTTTCTCCAGCGAATGAATGGTTTTAAGATAGGGGATACCCATCAGGTTTTTAAAGGCCTCGTTAAGCCAGCCGGTTTCGCCGGTTTCCTGCTCGTAGGACAAAATGCCGGTATCAACCAGCTCCAAAATCTTTTGCAGGTAATGGTATTGCGTTTCACGCTCGCGACTAATGAGCTTAAAGGTGGTATTGATCTCGTTGAAACCTTTGCGCAGCGGTTTTAGCTCGTTGGGCGCTTTGCGTACATCAAAATGGCGGGAAAAATCGCGGTAATGAATGGATTCCACAAACTGGCTCACCTCATCCTGCGCCTTTTTCTGAAAACGGATCAGGTCAATCACCGAATAAACGACTAAAGGCACGGTAATTACCAAAAACAACGAATTGCCGCCCACTACCAGTACCGAACACGCCGTCAGCGTAATAAATAACAGTAACACGCGCAGCACCAGCCGCCATTCATATCGCTTAAATATCATATTTGCTCAGTCTGCGGTAAAGTGCCGTCCGCGTTAGCCCAAGTTCCTTAGCGGCACGCGTTATATTGCCGTTATGCTTTTCAATCACCCTTAAAATCGCGTTTTTCTCCAGGGCGCTCAGCGGAACGTTATCGTCGTCCACCACCTGTTCAGGCTGTGTTTCCAGGATCGAGAAGATCAGGTCATCGGCCCGCAGGGTATGGTCATCAGCCATAATAACCGCCCGCTCGATGGTATATTGCAGCTCGCGCACATTGCCCGGGTAACCGTAACTTTTTAGTTTTTGTATTGCGCTGGCATCAAAATCTACCGATGGCTTCAGGTATTTGTTGGCGTACAATTTTGCAAAATGGCGCGCTATAATAATAATATCCTCATTGCGCCTGCGCAGTGGCGGCATATTAATTTCTACGGTATTGATGCGGTATACCAGGTCCTTTCGGAAACGGCTCTCATTAGCCAGCTCGCTTAAAGGCAGATTCGTTGCGCAAATGAGCCGGATATCAATATCGACAGCCTTGTTGGTGCCCAGCCGCGTTACCTGGCGATTTTGCAGCACGGTAAGTAACTTAGCCTGCTGCTGCAGGCTGATGTTGCCAATTTCGTCCAGGAACAGGGTGCCTCCTTCTGCCTCCTCAAATCGACCCATACGGTCCTCGCGGGCATCGGTATAGGCGCCTTTTTTGTGTCCGAACAACTCGCTTTCAAACAAACTATCCGTTAATGCGCCCACATCCACCTTAACAAAGGGCTTATCAGCCCGCAGCGAGCGTTCGTGAATAGCTTTGGCCATCAAATCCTTCCCGGTACCGTTTTCGCCTAAAATCAAAATGTTAGCGTCGGTCGGGGCGATTTTTCCAACTTTAAAAAAAATATCCTGCATCACGTCCGACTCGCCCAATATCGACGTCGCACCTGATCCGCTCTTTGTCGCCTTTGCCGGCTTTACGCCTTCCTTTTTCTCAAGCAGTTCTTTTATGGTGTCTATCAGTTTTTCGTTATGCCAGGGTTTTACAATAAAATCATTGGCGCCCTCTTTTAAGCTTCTAACAGCCAGGTCTATGTCACCATAGGCGGTGATCATGATCACACAAACGTTGGGCTTCCACTCCTTTATTTTGCGCAGCCAGTACAAACCCTCGTTGCCGGTATTAATCGCACTGTTAAAGTTCATGTCCAGCAAAACCAGGTCAACCTGGTTACGCTGCAGCAGCCAGTTTAAATTTTCAGGGTTCTTTTCGGTGATCACTTCCTGTGCTTCCGTTTTCAGCAGCAGTTTAACGGCGGTCAGCACGTCGGGGTCATCGTCAACAATTAAAACGCAGGATTTTTTAAGTATCATTCTTTAGTTGATGGTTCATAGTACATGGTTCATGGTGAATGTTGCGTCGGGAGTGCAACATTTTTCAATAATCATCATCTATCTTTTAGTTCATAGTTCATAGTTCATAGTTGATGGTTCATGGCAGTTGTTGGTGGATGGTACAACATTTTTCAATAATCATCAGCCATCTTTGACTTCATAGTTGACTGTTCGTGACAAATGTTAGTTAATAGTGCAACATTTTTCAATAATCATCATCTATTCCGCAAATATTCAATAAATTTATTTAATTGTTGGTGAACAAGATTTTCTGTAACCTTTTGAGCCGAACATCAGTCAATCAACCTGGGACACAAAGAACAATTATTATGCTAAATATGGGTAATTAATTGCTTTTATTTATAAACCCCTAAATACTAACAATGAACCGCCGGCTTTCGACCATGAACTATGAACTATTAACCAGGAACCGGTTAAATCCATTGTATCATTACCGTACACTTGCTGTAACAGAAGCGTACGCCTTGATTGATTATTTTAGGTTTAAGATACTGAAAAACAGTGATTTAATTTGTGGCATATCTTTTTATAAGCAATAGCAAATACAAAAAATATAATTATACAAACTCGTGGACAGAAAAATTGAACAAAAGACCTGGAACAGAAAACGAATAATGACTATTGGGGGCATTACCGCTCTTGTTTTACTTATTGGCGGCGCCATTTACTCTACATCGGGTAAAAGCAAGCTGGATGTTGATTTGGACCGGATTACCGTCAGCACTATTACAAAAGGCCAGTTCCAGGAAAACATCCCGGTGAACGGCGTTGTGATGCCGCTTATCACCATTAATGTTGATGCGACCGATGGCGGACGTGTTGAAGAAAAATACACCGAAGACGGCACCGTATTAAAGGCCGGTGACCCGATAGTAAAGCTATCCAGTACCGATCTTGAGCTTCAGCTGGCCACAGCGCAGACAAATGTTTATAACGCTGAAATCCAAATGAACATCTCCAACAATAACGCCGAACAGAATACCATCACCAAAAAGCAAAACAAAGCAGACGTGGACCTGGCCTTTAATGAAGCCGAACGGATATATAAGCTGGATAAAGAACTCTATGCCAAAAAAGCAATTGGTTTGCAGGAATATCAAACGGCGGTTAATACATATAATTACCAGGTGGAGCGCGAAAAACTTGCCCACCAGTTCCTTTCGCAGGACAGTGTTACGGTAAGAGACCAAAAAGTGCAAAACCAGGAGCAACTAACGGCAATGAGGGCCACGCTTGAACTGCTGAAGAAAAAAATAAGCCTCCTTACTGTTCGTGCCCCGGTTGCCGGCCAGCTTACAGCATTTGATTCGGAAATTGGCCAGGATAAAAAAGCCGGCGACCAATTGGGACAGATCGACGTGCTTACCGGCTTTAAAGTGAGGGCAAGTATTGAAGAACACTATGTACCGAGGGTATTCAACGGCCAAAAGGGCACCGTTGAATTTGCGGGCAAAACTTACAACCTGGTGGTAAAAAAGATATTTCAGGAAATAGTGAACGCCCAGTTCTCAGCTGATATGTATTTTGTTGGACCAGCGCCGCAGGGTATACGTAAGGGTCAAACCCTGCAGATAACGTTAAACCTGAGCGACCCCACAACCGCGCTGTTGCTCCCTAAAGGCGGATTTTTCCAGCAAACCGGTGGTAACTGGATATTTAAGCTGAGTGAGGATGGAAAAACTGCTTATAAAACTGATATACAAATAAACCGCATGAGCCCGGATTATTATGAGCTTACGTCAGGCCTGAAAGAAGGCGACAGGGTAATCACCTCCAGCTATGAAACTTACGGTAATAACGAAGTACTGGTGCTGAAAAAATAAAAGAATATAGAATCAGGAGTCAAGAACCAAGAATCAAGAAAAATCACTAATTCACTAACTCAATAATTCACTAATTAACTAACGAATAAACTTAAAAAATCAAATCCGCCGCAATTCAGCGGAGAGGGTTTAGGAGGCTAAAATGATAAAAATTACAGATTTAGAAAAATTTTACCGCACGGAAGAGGTAGAAACGATTGCGCTGAACAAGCTGTCGATTGAAGTTAAAAAGGGTGAGTTTGTTGCCATAATGGGCCCATCGGGCTGCGGCAAATCAACCCTGCTGAACATCCTCGGCATGCTGGACGATCCTGATGAGGGCAGCTACGTTTTTAATGGTGTAGAAGTTGCCCATTTTACCGAACGCAAAAGAGCCGATCTGCGCAAACATAACATCGGCTTTGTCTTCCAGAGCTTTAACCTGATCGATGAGCTTACCGTTTTTGAAAACGTGGAGCTGCCGTTGATCTACACCGGCGTGCCTTCGGCCGAGCGTGTGAAAAGGGTTGAAGAAGTATTGGATAAGATGCAGATCATGCACCGCCGCAACCACTACCCGCAACAATTATCGGGTGGTCAGCAGCAGCGTGTGGCTATTGCCAGGGCCGTTGTTAACAAACCCAAACTGATCCTTGCGGATGAGCCCACTGGTAACCTCGACAGCAGCAACGGTAACGATGTAATGGAACTGCTCACCGATTTGAACGAACAGGGTACTACCATTATAATGGTAACACACTCTGAGCACGACGCCCGCTACGCCCACCGCATTATCCGCCTGCTTGACGGACAGACCGTGGTGGAGAATATAATGATATAATTGGTTCATGGTTGACGGTTCATAGTTCATAGCAGTAGTGATTGCCAATTAAATCAATCAGACGGGACTAATGAACTAATGAACAAGTAAACGAATGAACTAACGCAAGAAAGTTTATAGCTAAGTTAATTTGTTAAGTGCCTCCGCTCACCCCCTCCTGGAAAGGAGGGGGTTGCACGAGGAGGATTCGCTATTGCCCAAATTTGGGGTCATGGTTCATAGCGGGGTGCGAGCAACCAATTAAATAACGCGCATGGCACCAATGAACTCATGAACCATAATTAAACAATTAAACTCTCCCAATAAGGGGAGTCGGAGGGGGGTAGAATGCTAAGAAATTACATCAAGATCGCATTAAGAAACCTTTGGCGGCATAAGGGTTTTTCGTTTATTAATATCATCGGGCTGGCTGTTGGTATGACCGCTTGTTTCCTGATCTTTATATTTGTGACCTTTGAATTGAGCTATGATAAGTTCAATCAAAACTTCGACCAGGTATATCGCCTGGTAACCGACATAAAATCACCGCAGGAGGTGTTGCACTGGAGCAGCGCATCCCCGCCGATGGGCCCTGCGCTGCAAAGAGACTACCCGGACGATGTAAAAGAGTATGCCAGGGTATTTGGAGCCGGTTTCCTGATGGTAAGCGGCGAAAAAAAATTCCAGGAAAACAATATCATTTTCACCGACCCATCTTTATTTAAAATATTCACGTTCCCTTTCGTGAAAAGCCTTCGGGCAGAATAGCAGTTGGCAGTTGCAATTGGCGGCTAAGAAATAACGGTTCGATAATCCTGTATCAATGCCATGGACTAAATGAACGATAGAACTAATAAACCAAACCATGATAAGAAACTATTTCATAACCGCCTTCCGAACCCTTAAAAAAAACAAAGGGTTTACGGCAATTAATGTTTTAGGCTTATCGGTTGGCCTGGCAACCTGCCTGCTTATTGCTTTTTACGTACAGGACGAATTAAGTTTTGACCGGTATAATCAAAAAGCCGATAGAATTTACCGGGTAAATGAAGACCTGAAATTTGGCGGAAATATTGGTTTGAATGCAGTTTCGCCCTCGCCTTTTTCGCAGTTATTAAAAAGCGATTTCCCCGAAGTCGAAGAAACCGTGAGGATGCAGGGGGGGCATAGTATTTATGTAAAAAAGCGGAATCAAAACGTAAAAGAGGATAAAGTAGTCTATGCCGATCCATCCATATTCAGCGTTTTTACATTGCCATTCATCGATGGCGACCCAAAAACGGCCTTAGTTGAGCCAAGATCGGTGGTGATTGACGAAACCACCGCCAAAAAATATTTTGGTACAACCCAAAACCTTGTGAATAAAACGCTCACCGTGGATGATACCGTGATCTACAAAATTACCGGGGTAATACGCAATGTTCCGGCACAATCGCATTTTAATTTCAACCTGTTCGCTTCTTCATCAACCCTTGATCTGAAAAAAGAAAACTCATGGATAAGGAGTAATTTTAATGTTTACGTATTGCTGAAACCGGGCGCTGATCCGCAAAAACTACAGGCAAAATTCCCCTCTTTAATCGTAAAAAATGCGGCGCCGGAGTTGAAAAGCGTCCTGAATTTAAGTTTTGAGGACTTTGAAAAAAGCGGCAATTATTTCAGGTTGAGCCTCCAGCCATTAACAGATATCCATCTCAAATCTGATCGGAACGCCGAGTTGGGGCCAAATGGGAATATCCAGTACGTATATATCTTTTCGGCTATAGGCCTGTTTATATTGCTGATAGCCTGTGTAAATTTCATGAACCTTTCAACTGCCCGTTCATCAAACCGCGCCCGCGAGGTAGGCATCCGCAAGGTTTTAGGCTCAAACAGGTTAAACCTGGTGATACAATTCCTGGCCGAATCCTTCCTGGTAACGCTTGTTGCCACCCTTATCGCGCTGTTTATGGCTTTCGCTCTTTTGCCTTTGTTTAATCAATTGGCCGGCAAGCAATTGGTGATTACCTGGCACCTTATATATGGCGCTTTACCCGCCATTTTATTTATAGTCGTGATAATCGGCCTGCTTGCGGGCGCTTATCCTGCCTTTTTCCTGTCGGGATTTCAGCCGATCGCTGTATTGAAAGGGAAACTATCTACGGGCTTTAAAAGCGGCTGGCTTAGGGGAGGGCTGGTTGTTTTCCAGTTTTTTATTTCGATACTGCTGATCATCGGCACCCTGGTAATTTATAAACAGTTGAAATACATGCAAAATAAGGATCTTGGCTATAACCGCAGCCAGGTATTGATATTGCAAAATGTAAATGAATTGGGTGAAGGGATAAAGAGCTTTAAAGGCGAAGTAAAAAATATTCCCGGTGTGATAGACGCTTCCCTTACAGGTTTTTTGCCAACTGGTGGCTTAAGGGGGAGTACAACCTTGTTCAATTCGCCAACTATCGATCAAAAGAATGCCACCCTGCTTCAGTTTTGGCATATTGACGAGAGCTATGTCAATACCCTTGGGATGAAACTGGTTGCGGGTAGAAACTTATCCGGAACGATACAAACCGATTCATCCGGCATATTGATAAACGAAACCGCGGCTAAACTGATGGGATTTGCCGATCCGGTAAACCAATTTGTGTACACACTGCCGGGTAAACAAAAACAGGCAGACAGGTTACATATCGTCGGCGTTATAAAGGACTTTAATTTTAGTTCGCTGCGCGAGAATATTTTGCCGGTAGCAATGCGATTGGCGGAAAACGACGGCGCATTGAGCATCAGGATGCAAACTACGGATGTCCCTGCCTTAATGTCCCAAATTCAAAATAAGTGGAAATCATTTTCGCCAAAACAACAGATGAGTTTTTCATTTATGGATGATGACTTTGATGCCATTTACCGCTCGGAACAGCGAATGGGAAAGCTGTTTATCTCATTCAGCACCCTGGCCATCCTGATAGCGTGCCTGGGTTTGTTCGGTCTTGCAGCATACGCCGCGGAGCAACGTATTAAAGAGATTGGTATAAGGAAAGTGCTGGGAGCGAGCGTATCCGGGATAGTAAGCATGCTTTCGATGGACTTTATAAAGCTGGTGTTTGTTTCTATCCTGATAGCATCTCCTATCGCCTGGTATTTTTCCAATCAATGGTTGCAGAGGTATGCCTACCGGATTGAAGTGCAATGGTGGATCTTTGCTGCAGCCGGGGCTATTGCGCTGTTTATTGCCTTTGCAACCATTAGCTCCCAGTCCATTAAAGCCGCCACGTCGAACCCGGTTGACAGCCTGAAAAATGAGTAGGAGGTTTAAGGAATAGAAACCGGCTAATCCGGCGATAAGCACCAATGAACTAATGAACCAATGAACCAATGAACCAATGAACCAATGAACCAATGAACTAATGAACCAATGAACCAATGAACTAATGAATTAATGAACAAATGAACAAATAGCCATGTTACGAAACTATTTCAAAATCACATTCCGCAACTTGTGGAAGAACAAAACGGCTTCGTTTATTAACGTATTCGGGCTGACCATTGGATTGACCAGTTGCCTCCTGATCGGCATTTACATTCAACACGAACTGAATTACGACAAATTTGAGCAAAAGGGCAATCGCATCACACGGGTGATAATGGGATACAAGTTTGACGGCGGGGACGAGATGAAAAAGGGCAATTTCACCAGCGTTCGTGTGGCCAAAGTTTTTAAACAAACCTTTCCCGAGATTGAGGATGCAGTACGGATGACCAATAACAGTCTTGTGGTTAGGTACAACGATAAACTCATCGACGAAAAACGCTTTGTGTATGCCGACCCTTCGTTTTTCAATCTGTTTTCATATAAGTTGCTGCAGGGTGATGCTAAAAATGTACTGGATGCGCCCAATAAGGTCGTCCTTACGGAGACCACGGCAAAAAAATATTTTGGCGATGAAAACCCGGTAGGCAAAGTATTGAAAGTGGGGGCCGATACCGCAAACTACCAGGTAACGGGCGTCATCCAGGATTCTCCGTCCAATTCGCAGATCAAATTTGATTTCCTGGCTTCATTTTCATCCTTGCATACCGAAGACCAGGAAAAAACTTACTGGGACGCTAACTATACCACTTATTTCCTGCTAAAAAGACCGTCGGATATTTCAACGCTCCAGGCGAAGATCACCCCCTTTATGCGAAAAGAAATGACGGGGCAGGGAGCAACGGTTGATTTTGCGCTCGAACCTTTTTTAGGAATACACCTGCACTCCGAATACGACGGGTTTGAACCCAATAACAATATCAAATACATCTATATCCTTGAGGCGGCCGCGCTGCTTATCCTGGTCATCGCATGCTTTACCTACATCAATCTTAATACAGCAAGATCGATCGAACGGGCAAGGGAAGTTGGCGTTAGAAAGGTGATCGGCGCCAGCAAAAGCCAGCTTTTCTGGCAGTTTATTGGCGAATCGGCAATGCTGTGCTCAGCGGCAGTTGTACTTAGCCTGGTGTTAGCCGTATTGCTGTTGCCAGAGTTTAACCGGTTAACAGAAAAGCAGCTTACTGTTCAATCGATATTTTCTTTTCAGTTTATCAGTGGATTGATAATGATCACCGCATTGGTAAGCCTCGCAGCCGGCAGCTACCCGGCATTGATACTCTCAAACTTTCAACCGGTAAAAGTGCTGAAAGGCGCATTTAAAAATACCGGCAGCGGCCAACTGGTGCGCAAGTCGCTCATCGTTTTCCAGTTTTCTATTTCGGTGTTACTGATCGTTTGCACGGTCATAATGCAAAAGCAGCTCGGCTATATCCAGAAAAAGGATATGGGCTATAACCGCGAACAGGTGCTGGTTACGCCGATGGATAAGCGGATGCTCGATAACCTTCAAACCATCAAAACCGAGCTAAAAAGCAATAGCAATATCCAAAATGTATCGGCTTGCGTCAGTACGCCGGTGGAGATTGGCGGTGGATACAACATGCGCTCATCCATCATGCCTGAGAACCAGCAAATAGCCGTTACCGCGGACCCTATTGACGAAGACTTTGTAAAAACTACCGGGTTAAAGATATTGGCCGGGGACGACCTGAGCCAGCAGGACATGAAAGATGTTTCCAATAAGGATGACCACCAGGATGTGTATCATTTTATCTTAAACGAGGCCGCTGCAAAAGAATTGGGTTGGACGGCCGAAACCGCCATCGGCAAGCGCATGTTTTTGGACGCTTCGCGCCCGGGTGTTGTAAAGGCAGTGGTAAAGGATTTTAATTTTCAATCCGTCCACGAACCAATACGGCCGCTTGTTTTATTCCCGGCGGTAAGGGGCAGGTCGCTGCTTATCAAATTGAGCGGCAACAATATTCCGCAAACCATTGCATTTATCGGCAACAGATGGAAAGAGCTGGTGCCATACCGTCCGTTTGAATATCATTTCATGGACGAAGATTTTAATAACTTATACAATTCGGAGCTGAGGCTCGGCACCGTGCTGAATATATTTTCGTCCGTTGCAATTGTGCTGGCTTGCCTGGGATTATTCGGCTTGTCTGCTTATTCAGCAAAACAACGCGTTAAGGAGATCGGCATCAGAAAAGTATTAGGCGCACACGTCGGCGATATCGTTACCACGCTGTCCGTTGATTTTGTAAAGCTGGTACTGATTTCCATTATCATTTCATCGCCCTTAGCCTGGTGGCTGACAGATAAATGGTTGCAGGGATTTGCCTACCGCGCCGAAGTAACCGCATGGATATTTATCGCTGCAGGCCTGGCGGTGGTAATTATTGCGCTGCTGACGGTAAGTATTCAAACCATAAAAGCGGCGATGGCCAACCCGGTGACGAGCCTGAGGAATGAATAGAATAGTCAGAACCTGGATTAACCTGATTAACTGATTTTTTTGATTCGACAGGTAGCTAAGTCAAAAAAATCAACTTAATCCAGGTTCAGACAAATGACAGGCACCAATGAACTAATGAACCAGTAAACTAATGAACCAAAGATGATACGTAATTACATCAAAATCGCATTTCGCAACCTTAAAAAGGATAAACAGTTTACCTTTTTAAATGTGCTTGGGCTGTCCGCAGGGATTGCCTGCACGCTGTTGATTTACCTGTGGGTTCATGATGAAATGAGCTACGACAAATTCTTTGACAACGACAACCGGATTTACCAGGTAATGGAACACCGTAAAAACAGTGGCAGCCAGGGGCTCACCGATGAGTCATCGGGCATGGTGAGTTATGCCTTAAAAGTGCAAAGCAATATGGTGCAGTATGCGGCATCGGTAGCCCCGCCGGATTGGTTCCCGAAGAATACGCTTACCGTTGGCGATAAAAATATTAAGGCATCCGGCATGTATGCAGGTAAGGATTATTTTAATATCTTTTCGTTCAAACTCCTCTCGGGTGATAGAAGCAGTGTCCTCGGCTTAAAAAGCTCGATCGTAATTAGCGCCGACCTTGCAAGGCGGTTGTTTGGCACTACCGAAAACGTAATTGGCAGGGGGATCAAGATACAGCAGGATAAAATTTCCTTTGTTTCGGGGGTCTTTGAAGTACCTGCAAATTCTTCGCAGCAGTTTGACTACGTACAATCGTTCGACCACCTTGCCGAGGACGTTCCGGGCCAAAGCTGGGTTAAAACCTGGGGCAACGGCGGCCCGCATAACTTTGTTATGTTAAAGCCGGGCATTGATGTGAACAGCTTCAACAAAAGCATCGCCAATTTAATTACCAAAAACACCACCGATACCAACCGCACCGCTTTTGCCATGCGTTTTTCCGACAATTACCTGCAAAATACGTTCAACCACGGCTCAAGGGTGGGCGGCAGGGCCGAATATGTGCGGCTGTTTTCGCTGGTAGCTGTATTTATTCTGATCATTGCCTGTATCAACTTTATGAACCTGTCGACAGCAAAGGCCTCCGGGCGCATGAAAGAAGTAGGGGTTAAAAAAGTACTCGGGGCGGAACGCAGGCAATTAATCATCCAGTTTCTTTCCGAGTCTACGTTAATGGCCATCCTCACCACCCTTATTGCTGTGGGTATTGCATGGCTGTTGCTGCCGCAGTTTAACCAGTTGACATGCAAGAATATCCACCTGCATTTTGATGTGCCATTGCTGTTGACCTTAACCGGCATTGCGCTGTTTACAGGTTTGGCATCCGGAAGTTACCCCGCACTATACCTTTCAAAATTCAAGCCTTTAGCCATACTTAAGGGCAAATTCATTGCATCTTTTTCGGATGTCATCGCACGCAAGGGGTTGGTGGTATTTCAATTTACCATATCAGTTATGCTTATTGTTGCCGTGCTGGTAGTGTACAGGCAAATACAATATATACAGTCGACAAAACCGGGTTATAATAAAGACAATATTATAAGGTTTGGCTCTGAAGGGAACCTGATGGGCAAGGAAGATCAGTTTGTAGCAGCGCTCAAAAACATTCCCGGCGTGGTAAATGCAAGTTATACCACCCATAACTTAGTTGGCCGCAATTTTGGCACCGCCGGCGTTAGCTGGGATGGCAATAATCAGCAAAATACCTATTTCGAAGGCTTTGGCGGAGGCTACAACTTTATCGAAACGCTGGGCATGCAAATGGCTGCCGGCCGTTCGTTCTACCAAAACTTTGGCGATGAGGGCAACAAAGTTATTCTCAACGAAACTGCAATAAAAGCAATGGGTTTGAAGGATCCCATCGGAAAAAACATCAATGTTATGGGCCAAAAAGTCCAGGTTATCGGTATTGTTAAAGACTTTCATTTCGAATCGCTGCACGAAGCTGTTAAGCCGGCATTTATACTATTGGCGCAGGGCGCAAGCCCATGGTACAAAATAATCGTCAGGATAAAGCCCGGCGATCAAAAAGAAACCATCGGACAAGTACAGCGATTGTACGAAACCTTTAACGCCGGTTTTCCCTTTATGTATGATTTTTTGGATGCGGCTTACCAAAAACAATATGAAACCGAGGCAAGGATTTCTACGCTCTCCGAATATTTTTCGGTACTTGCAATCATCATTTCCTGCCTCGGCCTGTTCGGGCTGGTGGCTTTCACCGCTCAAAAACGGCAAAAAGAGATCGGCATACGCAAGGTAATCGGCGCATCGGTAAACGGACTGGCCCTTATGCTCACCAAAGATTTTTTGAAGCTGGTAGTCATCGCCTTGGTGATCGCATTCCCGTTGTCGTGGTATATGATGAACCAATGGCTCAGCGGTTTTGCTTACCGCATTACCATTGGCCCGCTGGTATTTTTAATAGCCTGCGGTGTAGTCATCCTGATTACCATATTAACCGTCGGTTTCCAGGCGCTGAAAGCGGCGCTGGCCAACCCGGTGAAGAGTCTGAGGTCGGAGTAGTAGGAGTAGCAGTAGCAGTAGCAGTGGCAGCTAGTGTTGGGGGCATTGAAAAATCGCGTGCCCAAAGGTTATCACACCAACGCGCTTCCGTATCCGCACACTCGTTGTATCAAAAACGAACAGTTTCGTAGTTCATAAAGATATTAACTTACTGATATACAATAAGATAATTGTTTGGTATCTATATTGGAAGGCCACCTTCGTAGCGCTTGGCAGTGGCGGTTGGCAATTTTATATTATCAAACAATTTATTAATCGGTGAAATCAACCTAAAATCGGTGAAATCCAAAAAAAATGATAAAGAACTATTTTAAAATCGCACTCCGGGGGTTTTGGAAGCACAAGCTTTTTACCTTCATCAACATTATCGGCCTTTCCAATCGGGATCAGCGCATCGCTGGTAATTTATCTGATTGTCCACTATGATTTTACATTTGACCAATTTCACAAGGATAGCGACCGTATTTACCGGGTAGTGAGCAATTATTCGTTCCAGGGCAATCCAAGCTATAGCTATGGGGTTTGCGGCCCGCTTGCAGGAGCGATTAAAAGTGACGTTACTGGTGTTGAACTGACAGCACCCTTATATACACTGGGCACGGATGTAACAGTTACCGGCAAAAATAACCAGCCGAAAAAATTTAAGGGAGTTGATCATGTAACGCTGGCCGACCAAAACTATTTTAAAATATTTCAATATAAATGGCTCGCCGGATCTTCCACCACCGCGCTGGACGCGCCTTATCACGTTGTGCTTACGTCTGACCAGGCAAAGCTTTATTTTCCCACGCTCTCGTACGACCAGATGATTGGCAAAGTGGTAACCTACGATACGCTGAAGACGACGGTAACAGGTATTGTGCAAACTATTACGCAGAATACCGATTTTTCGTGCCACGATTTTATTTCGTTCAGTTCGGCTGCGCCCAAAACAGCTCTGGGCAACAATTTGCAGCTTGACCAATGGAATAGTACCAATTCCGCATCAGAAGTATTTATTAAACTGGCCCCGCATACATCGGCCGCAAACATCGAGCGGCAGGTTAATACCCTGTTAAAAAAGAAATCTCCGCCAAGCGCCGATGAGATCAAACGTGGAAGTTCCCGTTCGTTTACCGTTCAGCCCTTAAAGGATATTCATTTCGACCAAAAATATGGCACTTTTGATTACAGCGGCCCGGCCAACAAAACAAGGCTGTACCTGCTGCTGGCAGTTGCGGGCTTTTTGTTGATATTGGGCTGTATCAACTTTATCAATTTAACAACCGCGCAGGCCACGCAGCGGGCCAAAGAGATCGGCATACGCAAAACGATGGGCAGCAGCCGCGCGCAATTGGTTATACAATTTTTGAGCGAGACATTCCTGATCACCCTTATAGCCGTAATCATTTCGGTTGCTTTAACACCTGTAATCTTAAAGCTGTTTTCAGATTTTATCGCGTCCGGAGTTAAAGCCGATTTTATCCATCAGCCTGGCATCTTCCTGTTCCTTTTTGGTTTAACGGTGATCGTCAGCGTGTTGTCGGGTTTTTATCCTGCACTCATGCTGTCAGGCTATAAACCGGTGCTGGTGCTTAAAAACCAGGCGCAAAGCAATAGCCATAAAACCCGCAATGCATGGATGCGCAAATCGCTCACGGTATCGCAATTTGTGATCGCACAATTTTTCATCATGGCTACGGTGCTCGTAAGCAAGCAAATTTACTATGCGCTGCATAAGGACCTTGGTTTTAAAAAGGACGCAATTGTATTCATCGATTCTCCCTGGAAACATCGTAAGTTGACTACCAATAGGGTATTGGCAAACAAACTGCGGGCCTTGCCGGGCATCGAAATGTTGAGCGTTGGTACTGCAGCGCCGTCTTCGGGCTCAACCAACACCACGTTAGCCACCTATAAGGACGGCAAAAAAGACCTAAGCACGGAAGTTGAGGTAAAGTACGCCGATGAAAATTATATCAAGCTGTATAAAATCAAGATACTGGCCGGACGTAATATCCAGGCAGGTGATTCTACAACCGGGCTTGCGATTAATGAAAAGTACGCCAGGATACTTGGTTTTACTAATCCGAATGACGCCGTGGGCAAACAGCTCGAGAAATTCAATGGCTTGAAAAATGTGCGTATCATCGGCGTTATCGGCGATTTTTACGCACATTCGCTGCAATCGCCTATAAATCCGTTGGCCATTTTGGCAAGCGGCGCCAATGATACTTATCAAACAGGGACCTTCCATATAGCCTTAAAACCAGAAATCACCGCAGGCGACTGGAATAAAACCATTGCCGCCATGGGAAAAATCTGGAAGGAAAGCTATCCCGACGACGATTTCAACTACCAGTTTTATGATAAATCCATAGCGCAGTTTTACGGGCAGGAGCAAAATACATCCACGCTGTTAACCTGGGCAACCGGATTATCGATACTCATCAGCTGCCTTGGGCTGTTAGGTTTGGCTATTTACACCACCAGCCAGCGTACCAAGGAGATCGGCGTACGCAAAGTGCTCGGCGCATCGGTTACACAGATAGTCACCCTGCTGTCGACCGAATTGGTATTGCTTATCCTGCTGGCCTTTGTAATCGTTACACCGCTGGCCTGGCTGGCTATGAACAAATGGATGGAAACTTATTCGGATAAAACAACCATCAGCTGGTGGATATTTGCGGCAAGCGGGGCGGTCATGCTGATAGCAGCTGTTGTTACTTCAAGCTTCCAAACCATCAAAGCGGCAATTGTAAACCCGGTGAAAAGCCTGCGGTCAGAGTAAGCAGTAAGCAGTTTGCAGTGGGCAGTCAAAAGCAACTAAAACTGCCCACTGCTTAACAACCATTCATTCTCATATCCGCACACCCACTGTATCAAAAACGAACGCATTAGGAGTTTAACTATCTTTTTAAGTAATTGATTTACAATACGATAATTGTTTGGTATTTGTATTGGGAGATTTGGTCAAGTAACTGTGGCAATTGAAAGCCTCAGATTATTAAATATTGTATTAATCGGTGAAATCATGCAAAAATCGGTGAAATCAAAAAAAAATGATAAAGAGCTATTTTAAAACCGCATGGCGGAACTTATGGAAAAACAAAGTTTTTTCCCTGATCAACATCCTCGGGCTTTCGCTGGGTATGGCGGCTTGCCTGCTCATTTTACAATATGTAAATTTTGAGCTGAGCTACGATCATTTTAACAAAAACGCGAAGAATATTTACCGGGTTATTAATGACAGGTATCAAAATGGCAAGCTAATACAACATGGCACCATTACTTATTCGGCAATCGGCAAAGCCATGCAGGATGATTACCCGGAATTGGTTAATCATACCCGGCTTGTACCGGGCGGGCAGCAGATATTTATTTACAAGGAGCAGAAAATACCTAAGGTGCCCGTATTATTTGTGGACAATTCATTTCTTTCCATGTTCTCGTACCCGCTGCTCACAGGCGATAAAAAAAATGCGTTAACCGAGGCGCGTACCGTGCTTTTGTCGGCTAAGCTTGCCCGCAAAATATTTAAAGGCGATGACTTTAGCCAGTATGTCGGCAAGCCGGTCATCATCGGGCAGGACTCCATCCCGTTTAAAATAACCGGGATATTGGCTGATATTCCGGAAAACTCTTTGCTGAAATTCGACGCCCTGGAGTCGTACCCCTCCCTTTATCGAAGCTTTGGCAATAAGCAAGCCGACTACGATTTTACCGATTCGGACTACTGGCATTATGTGCAGCTAAAAGACGGAACCGACGTGGCGGCGTTCGACGCAAAACTGGCCGCTTTTAGCCAAAGGCATTTCCAGGGCAACAAGATATCGGGCAGCGTGGAGAAGTTTTACCTGCAGCCCCTGCTCGATGCGCATTTGTACTCGGATACCGAGTATGAGATTGCGACGACTGGCAGTAAAACGGTAGTTTGGGGTTTGCTCATCATCGCCTTATTTATCATTGGCATTGCCTGGGTAAATTACATCAACCTGGCCACGGCGCGCTCGGTTGAACGGGCAAAAGAGGTGGGTGTGCGCAAAGTAACCGGCGCTACGCAGGGGCAGCTGATCAGGCAGTTTCTTACCGAATCGTTCCTGGTTAACCTGATGGCCCTTGGCCTGGCGCTGGTATTGGTGGGCTTTTTCCAGGGCTTTTTTAATACATTGATATCCAATCATTTGGGATTATCGTACCTATTTATGAAAGGCCTGGGCGGCTACGTCATCAGTATTGGGCTGGTGGTGGTTGTTTTAACCGGCATTTTTGTATCGGGCTTTTATCCGGCGTTTGTTTTGTCGTCATTCAAACCGATATTGGTTTTGAAGGGCAGGTTCAGCAGTTCAAAGAGGGGCGCCATTTTGCGCAAAGGCCTGGTGATAGGCCAGTTTGCTATTACCGTAGTGCTTATTATTGGCTCGTTCGTGGTTTATAAACAGATAAAGTTTATGAACGCGCAGAAGCTGGGTGTAAATATCAACCAGGTGCTGCTGGTGAGCGGACCGGTGCTTGTTAAACAGGATACCACTTTTGTTAGCCGTACCAACGCGCTGGTGGCTGAAATGGACCAGATACCCGGCGTAAAAAATGCCGCCACATCCTATTGGGTGCCGGGTAACGAAATGGGGCGCAATTTTAATATCCGCGCGCAGGAAGGTGATCCGAATACGCACTATACCATGCGATTTGATGGCGTTAGCAAGGACTTTACCAAAACTTACGGTATGCAGCTAATTGCCGGACGGGAGTTTGAACCAACAGATTATAGCCCTGATTTTAACAAACTCAATAATATCATCCTGAACCAAAATGCAGTAACCACGCTGGGATATAAAACGCCGCAAGCCGCGCTAGGCCACATCATGCTGAACGGGAATAAAAAATGGACGATCGTTGGCGTGGTGGCCGATTATCACCAAAAATCATTGCGCTACGCTATTGAGCCAACTTTCCTGCAACCGGCTGTGAATATCCAGAGCCAGATATCGATAAAAATGGATACCAAAAACGTGGCGCAAACCCTGGCGCAGATAAAGGAAAAATACCAAAGCTTTTTCCCCGGCAATTTGTTCGACTACGCCTTTTTAGATCAGCAATTTAACGACCAGTACAAAAACGACGAACTGTTTGGCAAAGCCTTCAGCATCTTCGGAGGTTTCGCCATATTTATTGCCTGTCTGGGTTTGCTGGGTTTGTCGCTATTTGCAACCCTCCAGCGCACAAAGGAGATCGGCGTACGTAAAGTACTGGGCGCATCGGTTTCAAATATCGTGCTGCTGCTTTCAAAAGATTTTGTGAAGCTGGTAGGAATTGCAAGCGTTATAGGCGGCCTGTTTGCCTGGCTGATTTTGCATAATTGGCTGCAGGGATTTGCCTACCGCACCGTGCTTAGCTGGTGGATATTCGGATTGGCTGCGCTGTCGGCGGTTTTCGTCGCCCTGGCGACGATCAGTTTCCAGGCCTTAAAAGCGGCGTCTTCGAACCCGGTGAAGAGCCTCCGCAGCGAGTAAGCAGTTGGCAGTTAAATATTCAATAATTTAATAATTCAACATTCAATAATTCAAAACTCGCTAACTCACTAATTCACTAATTGCCTCCCCTATGATACGCAACTACATCAAAACCGCTTACCGCAGCCTGTCAAAAAACAAGGGCTTCACGTTTCTTAATGTTTTGGGCCTTTCGGTAGGGCTGGCAACTTGTTTGCTGATTGTATTTTATGTGGTCGACGAATTAAATTACGATCAATATAATACCAAAGCTGACCGCATTTACCGCATGGGGGTCGATGCTAAATTAAACGGCAATGCGGGTATTTACGCCACATCCGAAAAACCCTGGAAGGAAATACTGCAAAGCCGTTTTCCGCAGGTGGAGAAAGTAGCGAGGCTGATTAACTTTGATGGACTATTCCTCACGCCTTCAAAGTTCTACTTTAAAAAAGGTAGCAGCGATTTGTTGGAAAAGAAGGTGGTTTTTACCGAATCGTCCATATTTGACGTATTTACGCTGCCTATGATCCACGGAACGCCCACGCACGCGCTGGATGAGCCGGGTACAGTAGTAATTACCGAAAGCACGGCGTTACGGTATTTTGGCAAGGCTGACGCAGTAGGGCAGACCCTTACGCTGGACGACACTCACCCATTAAAAGTTACCGGCGTGATAAAAGACATACCCCAGCAATCGCATTTTCATTATGATTTCTTCGTGTCGTTTTCCACGACCGCTGAATATAAAGCAACCGGCTGGGGTTATGCCGGGCTGCATCAATATTTATTGCTGAAACCAGGTACAGATGTTAAAAACCTGGAAAATCAGCTGACCGGCATCGACATAAAAAACTCATTTAATCCCTCTACATGGACAACAGGTGATAACCATTTGCGCATCACTTTAACCCCACTACTGAATATTCACCTGAAGGATTCTGAAGCACAATACCCTTTGGAAAAAGAGGGCAATATTCAGTACATCTATATTTTTTCACTTGTGGCGATATTTATTTTGCTAATCGCCTGTGTAAATTTTATGAATTTGTCTACCGCCCGCTCAGCTAACAGGGCCAAGGAGGTGGGCGTGCGCAAGGTATTGGGTTCGCCGCGTAAGTACCTGGTGGCACAGTTCTTAACCGAATCGGTTTTGGTTACGCTGGCATCCGCCATCATCGCGGTGGTAATGGCATGGGCCTTACTGCCCGCGTTTAACCAAATGGCCGATAAGCAATTAACCATCAATCCGCAAACCTTTGCATGGCTTATACCTTCGCTCGTTGTCATTATTTTAATGGTTGGTTTCCTGGCAGGATCATACCCGGCCTTGTACTTGTCGTCATTTCAGCCCATACAGGTACTGAAAGGAAAGATAGCCGCCGGGTTTAAGGGTGGATTTTTAAGAAGCTTCCTGGTTGTTTTCCAGTTCTCGATCTCCATTTTCCTTATTGTCGGTACTTTGGTTATTTATAACCAGATGAACTATATTCATAATAAAGACCTCGGCTTTAACCGCGACCAGGTACTGGTGATAAAAAATACCAATGTGCTGGGCAATCGCGCCAAAATACTGAAGGACGAATTGAAGCAGCTGCCGGATGTGCAAAACGCCACCATGTCATCCTACCAGCCGACCGGCGACGAAGATTTAAAGACAGGCCTGTTCCCGCACCAAAAGATCGACATCAAAGAAGATATCCTGACGGAGTTTTGGTCGGTTGATGAGGATTTCATCAATACCATGGGCCTTAAATTGACTAACGGGCGCAACTTTGCAAAAGATATGGCATCCGATACGGCAGGAATGATTGTTAACGAAGCATTCGAGAGGAAATTTGGGCAATTAGACCCGCTAAATAAAAATGTCTATCGCGACAGTTACGGCTTACAGCAATACCATATCATCGGCGTGGTTAAGGATTTTAACTTTGCCAGTCTGAAGGACAATATTGGCCCGCTGGCCATGATCTATCAGCAGGATAACGGCGCCATCAGCGTAAAGCTTCATTCTGCCGACCTTACCGGGCTGATGTCTAAAATTCAAAGTAAATGGAAAGGCTTGTCGCCCGGTCAGCCGTTCAATTATTCGTTTATGGATGAGGATTTCGACGCCACCTACCGCGTTGAGCAGCGTTTTGGCTCGATGTTCATATCGTTCAGTTCGCTGGCGATCATTATTGCATGCCTTGGGCTGTTCGGACTCGCCGCTTACGCCGCCGAGCAGCGCAACAAGGAGATCGGCATCCGCAAAGTGCTGGGCGCCAACATCTCAACCATCGTCGGCATGCTTTCCATGGATTTTATTAAACTGGTGTTTATCTCTATCCTTATTGCCTCGCCGCTGGCCTGGTTTGCCATGAACAAATGGCTGGAAGGCTTTGCCTATCGCGTAGTCTTTCATTGGTACCTGCTTGGCATTGCCGGCGCCGCGGCCATTCTTATCGCGTTTGTTACTATAAGCTTTCAGTCGATCAAAGCAGCGCTTGCTAACCCGGTGGATAGTTTGCGCAGCGAGTGACCATCCTTTACAATTCGGCACGATGTTGCAGTGCAACACCGTGCCGAAAAAAACAGCTGCAACACCCGCAACACTGCCCTGTGAAAATCAATAAGTTAGGTCAATATTCCTGAAACAACCTGCAACAGTTCGCAACTACTGATAATGGTTTGTCACTATTTTTGGCGCGCTGGCTTTAATTTCATCGGCCTGCCGGAGCAGCAAAAGTGCCGGTGAATAAATCTGCTTTCCGGCGTAACCTTACTCAAAAAATCGTCGTCTTATCCCGCAGACGCAGTAGCTATTTAGCCGCCATTCACCAATGAACTAATCCCGTACGTGCGGGAGTGAACTAATGAACTAACTTATGATAAAAAACTATATCAAAACCGCATTCCGCAACCTGATGAAGAATAAGGGCTTCACTTTCATCAACGTTTTCGGCCTTACTTTGGGACTGGCTACCTGCTTGCTCATCGTTTTTTATGTGTTCGACGAGTTGAGCTACGACCGTTACAACTCCAAAGCAGATCGTATCTTTCGCGTCAACAACGAGATCAAGTTCGGCGGCATGGAAAACTCCTATGCCGTGACCGGCGCGCCTGCCGCTGCCGCTTTAAAAGCCGACTTCCCCGAGATCGAACAGGTAGCGCGTTTACGCAACCGTGGCGGCAACCAGGTGCGTAAAGGCAATCAAAACATCCAGGAGGATATGATGGTTTACGCCGATAATTCCATTTTTGATGTATTTACGCTGCCTATGCTGCAGGGCGATCCGACCAAAGCATTGGCAGCGCCGCATGCAATGGTCATTACCGAAAACATGGCCAAAAAATATTTCGGCAGGGTAAATGCCGTGGGCGAAACGCTCACCATAAACGATTCCATCCGGTACAAGATCACCGGCATCATCAAAAATATCCCGGCGCAATCGCACTTTCATTTCGACTTCTTCATGTCGATGCCAACCCTTGCTGAAAGCCGCGAAACTACCTGGTTCAACAACAACTTCAGTACTTATGTGCTGCTCAGGCCGGGGACCGACCCTGAAACCTTCAGGGCCAAGCTGCCTGCGTTTATTGTTCGTCATGCGGGGGCCGAGCTACAGGCCCTCCTGCACAAGGATTTCAAAACGTTCGAAAAAGACGGCGGCTATTTTCGTTATAATATTATCCCGCTTACCGACCTGCACCTGCGCTCTGCCAGTATTGACGAGATTGAACCCAATGGCAATATCAGCTATGTGTATATTTTCTCGGCAACCGCCATTTTTATCCTGCTTATCGCCTGTGTCAACTTTATGAACCTCTCCACCGCCCGCTCGGCCAACCGCGCTAAGGAGGTGGGTGTGCGCAAAGTGCTCGGTTCGCCGCGAAAGGCGCTGATTGCCCAGTTTTTAACCGAATCCATCCTGGTAACGCTGGCCGGCGCCATCCTTGCGGTATTGGCGGCATGGGGCTTCCTGGGCCTGTTCAATCAAATATCGGGCAAACAACTTGTCGTAACCGGGCAAATCTTAGGCTGGCTGCTGCCCGCTATGCTTATCATCATTGTAGTGGTGGGCTGCCTCGCAGGTTCATATCCGGCCCTGTTTCTTTCGGGCTTCCAACCCATACAAGTATTAAAAGGTAAGCTGGCCGGCGGTTTTAAAGGCAGCGGCCTGCGCAGTATTTTGGTAGTAGTGCAGTTTGCCATCTCTATATTCCTTATCGTCGGCACACTGGTTATCAGCAACCAGTTACGCTATATCCAAAATAAGGACCTCGGCTACAAGCGCGACCATATACTGGTGGTACAAAACACCTGGGCGCTGGGCAATGCCGCCAAAGCTTTCAAAGATGAGGTAAAGCAGTTAAGCGACGTGCAGGGGGCATCCTTCTCAAACGCACTGCCAACTGACCCTAATACCAACAGCACCACTTATTTTAAAGACCCCGTGATCGACCAAAAACGGTCTATTTTAACCTATGATTGGAGTGTGGACGAAGATTTTGTGCCCACTCTCGGCATAAAAATGATCGCCGGCCGCAATTTCCAAAAAGACATGAAGACAGATACCGCCGCCGTGGTGATCAACGAGTCTTTTGCCAAAATGCTGGGTTATGCTAACCCCATCGATCAGCCCATCTACGCCCCGGGCGATGCCAATTTCTCAAAAACCGTTAAACTGCGCATCATTGGCGTGGTGAAGGATTTTAACTTCAAATCGCTGCGTGATAACGTCAGCCCGATGCTCTTCAACCTCAACCAGGGTTCGTCGCAGCTCAGCGTGCGCATCAACAGCGCCAATATTCCCGCGTTGCTGGATAAGATCAAAACCAAATGGAAGGATCTTTCGCCCAACCGCCAGTTTAGCTACAGCTTCCTCGACGATAATTTCGACGCCCTGTACCGTGCCGAACAGCGCACAGGCGCCATATCCATCGCCTTCACCACGCTGGCCATCATTATCGCCTGCCTCGGCCTGTTCGGCCTGGCCGCCTACGCCGCCGAACAGCGAACTAAGGAAATTGGCATTCGCAAAGTGCTCGGCGCCAACATGTCCATCATTGTGGGCATGTTGTCCAAAGATTTTATCAAGCTCGTGCTTATCGCCATCGTTATCGCTGTACCGGCAGGTTGGTGGGCCATGCACAGCTGGCTGCAAAGCTTTGCCTACCGGCAGGAGATCCAATGGTGGGTACCGGTGGTGGCCGGCACAGCCGCAATAGCCATTGCGTTTATTACTATTAGCTTTCAATCTATCAAGGCAGCATTAACAAATCCGGTGAAGAGTTTGAGGAGTGAGTGAAATGGTGAGTAGTGAATGAATGATGCCGGATGTTATAAATGATTATTTATTTGGAATGATGGCAGTTGCCTCTATTTCAACCAGCACGTCGTCTCTAAACAGTTTGCTGATCTGCACCAATGTACTGGTCGGCGGGTTGCTAACGTTTACGTATTTGTCCCTCATGGTCCGGAGCGCCTGTATTTGGCCCATATCAGTAACATAATACCCAAGCCGGACAACATTGTTCATTGCTCCGCCTACGCTTTCTAAAGTACTTTTGATATTTTGAAAACATTGATCCGCCTGGGCGGTAAAGTCGCCCTTGCCCACCAGGCTGCCATTTTTATCAAGAGCGACCTGGCCTGAAATAATGATCATCCTGCAAGTCCCCAAATCAACCACTGCAGCCTGTGAATAACCCTTTGGTGGGTTAACCGTAGCAGGATTAACGAATTCAACTATTTGGGCTGCCTTTTGCGCAAGCGCAAACCCCGGGAGAAATAAAATGCCTAACAGGGCTAATAATTTTCTTGTTTTCATGATGATCGCTATAACAAGGATAAAATTATGCTTTCATTGTGTCAAACGCAAACTGGCATGGCGGGCATAAGCGGGAAAGCCGGTAAACGTATTCCCGGTGTTCGGTTATTAAGTGCAAGGCCCAATATTGGAATATACTATCTGCCGCTATTTATCCCTTACGCACCTAAACCCGGTATTTTCAGTACCGCTGTCTTCGGTGCTTTTTTGCCGGTTAGCTACGCGGTAGCCGGAACAATAACTGGCATTGCATAAAAATGAGCCGCCGCGCAGAACGCGTTTTTGGGCGTAAGGATCCTCGGGGTCGTAACCTTTGGCGGGGCCGGTAGGGTTGTTTACGCCAGCCGGGGTATTGATAGTGCTGTAATAATTGGCGCTGTACAAGTCGCTGCACCATTCCCAGGCATTGCCGGCCATATCATACAGCCTATACCCGTTTGCCGGAAAAGAGCCTACAGGAGAGGTATAATAATATTTATCGGCGACAGAATTTTGATCGGGAAAATGGCCCTGCCAGGTATTTGCTTTTATTTTACCAGTGTTAACGGGCTCATCTCCCCAGGGATACTCCTTATCAACCAAGCCGCCACGGGCTGCCCATTCCCATTCGGCCTCTGTTGGCAAGCGTTTATGGGCCCATTTACAGTAAGCCTGGGCGTCGTACCACGAAACCTGCACCACCGGGTAATTTCCTTTTCCATTTATATCACTGCCTGGTCCATGCGGATGCCTCCAGTTGGCGCCCTTCCGCCACGACCACCACTGGCCGGCATTATTAAGATCTACCGGGTGGGTTGGCGGCGTAAAAACCAATGACGCGGCCACGAGCAGTTTATCGTCGGGTTTTGGCGTACCCGGGGGCAACTGCTTTTTCAAATCGTTCCAATCCGGTTTTTTTTCGGCTGTTGTAACGTAGCCGGTGGCTTCTGCAAATTTCCTGAATTCGTTGTTGGTTACCAGCGTTTGGTCCATCCAAAAACCAGTAACAGATACCTTGTGCCTCGGAAACTCGTCGGCGACAGCCTGTTTATCAGTTGATCCCATCATAAACGAGCCGGGGGGGATCCACACCATACCTTCCTGTGATTTAACAAGCCTGGCGTCGCTCAGCACAGTCGCCGTATTCACGGGTGTTTTTAATACCGCGAACCGGGCAGGAATATTTGATGAACAGCAAAGCGGCGCTTTAGCATTTTTCATCGGAGGGCCTTGTAAAACCGCAATAGCTGTAACCGGTTTGCTATTATTCCGGCACGCGCAGATCAACGCAAGCGACAATATTAAACCAATCGTTTTGTTTGAGTTCAGCGTCATGTATTGCCTTTAAAATGCGGTGTCCAAAAATGTCGATAAAAAACCAAAAATAGTACGCCGCAAAAGAGAATATATAAAATACCTTCCGTTTACCGCCGTTGTGTCAATTACGAATTGACGTTTATCCCTAAGTCGAATCCCGATAGTTATCGGGACGCGACTCTTAAGTCAGAATAACCAAAAACAGACTAATGACTACTACCACTAAAGACTGTTGACTTAACACTATGGAAGCCCGTTCAAGGCAGCCTGCAGCTTTAGTTTTATCGCAATTTGTGCCGGCGTAAGCTGGCTATCCTGAAGCGGGTTTAATTCTTCCAGATCCACCGTGAAATGAAAAAATTGACCGGCTTTAGTACCCATTCTATCTGTTTTATATAACTTGTATGCGGTATCCTGGGCAAAGCTTATAGGCTGAGTTTGCGGCTCGCCGCCCGGTTTATCAAGCGGGAATGGGTCATAATAACAGTATACCCAGCTGCGCGGGGTCCCGCCCGAGCCAAATAACTGGGGGTAAAAAGAAACCCCGTCGCCGGGGGGCTTATTTTTTACATTCGCCATATCTAAAAAAGTGGTGCCGAAATCGCTAAAGTCAACCAGGTTATTATTAATGCCTGGCATAATATGACCCGGCCAGTTCACAAAAAGCGGCACATGTGTACCAAGTTCCGTGGTGCGCCCCTTTTCACCTGCAACCTCTTTGCCTTTATAAATGGAGTGAAAATTGCCCTGGCTGCCGTTATCACCAGAAAAAACGATGATCGTATTTTTGTCCAAACCGTCGGCTTTCAGTTTACTCATTAAAGCGCCCACTTTTAAATCCAGGTAATGGGTCATCGAACCGATATAGGTTGTATCGGAGGTATTATCGTCAAACGACTGAAAATTTGGGTCCAACGGCGTGGGCTGATCGGGCACGTGTATCAGCATAAACGAATAATAGATAAAAAAGGGCTTATCCTTATTCTGATCGATAAAGTTCAGGGCATAATTACCGGTGATATCTTCGCTGTATTTATCTTGAGTGACACTTTGGGGTAACTTGCCAAATTCATCAAGTAAAGTAGGGCTTCGGTACAAATTTCCTGACGGGTTTAAAACACAGTAATTGTCAAACCCAACATTTTCGAGTCCAATAGCCCAATCGGACAATTGCCATTTTCCTACCACGCAAGTTTTGTACCCGTTATTTTGGAGTACTTTGGCATACGAGATGTATTGAGTGTCATAAACACCCCAGCCATATTGCAGGTAATTTCGGAAATTATAGAGGCCCGAAAGCAATTCCACACGTGAGGGTGAGCAAATGGGCGTGGCATGGCATTCGGTAAACACCATCGAATTTGCAGCAAGACTATCTAAATGAGAAGTGTTATAAGACTCGCCGCCATCGAATGTGGGCATCTCGTAGCCCATATCGTCGGCAAGCAAAAAGATAATATTTGGCGGACCGGAAGTCCTCGTAGTAACACCGCCGTCAGGGGGAACAGCTATTTTATTTTTTTTACAACTGTAGTTTAAAGAAAATAAAACAAGCCCCAAAATAAGGGTTCGTTTCGCGTTCATTTACGTTTTATTGAAGTTAATCAGCATTTATATGTATAAATATTACAGCACTCGGCTTTTCGTGACCCGCTACAAACTTTATACCATATTTAATAATTTATAATCAACTAGTTTTTAACAGGGTGTGATAAATATATAGTTTTTTTGTTCTGATTATAAAAACTAATCATATTCTAATCTTTAAAACAATAACTTTCTCTGCAATTCCTTTTTGCTAAACATTTGGTGATTGCTAAACTATATACGTTTCGCCTGGTAGCATCGCTACAACCTTGAAGAAATTATTGAGGTGAGTTGCTCGTAATTCGGCGTGCGCCGCGCTTTGGCCTATGCTGCAAGCCTTACAAAACAGCGTAAACAGAAAATAAGTGAAGGGCTTCGGTTCTCTGGTGCCATGTCAACCGAGAATTGACGCCTGGTTTTGAGTCGAACCCCGATAGTTATCGGGACGTGACTCTTAAGTCAGAATAACGAAAAACAGACTTAGGACTAAAGCCTGTTGACTTAACACTAAGGAAGCCTGCTCAACGCCGCCTGCAGCTTTTGTTTTATCGCAACTTGTGCCGGTGTAAGCTGGCTATCCTGAAGCGGATTTAATTCCTCAAGGTCAACCGTAAAATGATAAAACTTGCCGGCTTTCAAACCTACGCTATCTGTTTTATATAGCTTATATGCGGTATCCTGGGCGTAGCTTCTGGGTTGAGATACGTGCTGACCGTTCGGTCCAATCACGGGGAATGGGTCGTAATAACAGTATATCCAGGTGCGCGGGTTCCCGCCCTGGCCAAATAGCTGGGGATAAAACGAAACCCCGTCCAGCCCCGACGGTTTGTTTTTTACGTTCGCCATATCTAAAAAGGTGGGGGCGAAGTCGCTAAAGTCAACCAGGTTATTATTAATGCCTGGCATAATATGACCCGGCCAGTTCACCAAAAGCGGCACATGCGTACCAAGTTCCGTGGTGCGCCCCTTTTCACCTGCAACCTCTTTGCCTTTATAAATGGAGTGAAAATTGCCCTGGCTGCCATTATCACCGGCAAAAACGATGATCGTATTTTTGTCCAAACCATCGGCTTTCAGTTTACTCATCAAAGCGCCCACTTTTAAATCCAGGTAATGGGTCATCGAGCCGATATAGGTTGTATCGGAGGTATTATCGTCAAACGACTGGAAATTTGGGTCAAGCGGCGTGGGCTGATCGGGCACGTGTATCAGCATAAACGAATAATAGATAAAAAAGGGCTTATCCTTATTCTGATCGATAAAGTTCATGGCATAATCGCCGGTGATATCTTCGCTGTATTTATCTTGAGTGGCGCTTGGGGGTAACTTGCCAAATTCTTCAACTAAAGTGGGGCTTCGGTACAAATTTCCCGACGGGGCTAAAACACAATAATTGTCAAAACCGACCTGATCAAGGCCAATATCCCAATCGCCCAGTTGCCATTTCCCTACCACGCAAGTTTTGTACCCATTATTTTGAAGCGCTTTGGCATACGAAATGAATTGAGTGTCATAAACACCCCAGCCATATTTAAGGTAGTTGCGGAAATTGTAAAGGCCTGACAGCAATTCCACACGTGAGGGCGAACAAAGGGGTGTGGCATGGCATTCGGTAAACACCATCGAATTTGCAGCAAGACTATCTAAATGAGAAGTGTTATAAGACTCGCCGCCGTCAAATGTCGGCATCTCATAACCTACATCGTCACCAAGGATAAAGATAATATTCGGCGGACCGGAACTCTTTGTGGTAACACCGCCGTCAGGGGGAACAGCTATTTTATTTTTTTTACAACTGTAGTTTAAAGAAAATAAAACAAGCCCCAAAATAAGGGTTCGTTTTGCATTCATTTACGTTTTATTGAAGTTAATCGCCAGCCATCCATATAAAATGTTACGCCACGCTGTTTCGTGATCACAAACAATTCATATCATATTTAACAATCTATAGTCAAATAGTTTTTAGGGAGGGGTAAATAGATGCGTTTTTTTCGCCTTTGTTTTAAAAACTAATCATATTCTAATCTTTAAAACAACAACTCGTTCTGCAATTCCTGTTTGCTAAACATTTGGTGATTGTTAAACTACATACGTGTTATGTGACAACAGCGCAACAACTCTAAAAAAATTATTGAGACCAAGTGGCGAAGTTTCGTAATTCAATGCTGCTCCGTGTTTTGAGCCTATGCTGGAAGCCCTACGCAAAACAGCGTAAACAGAAAATAAGTGAATGGCTTCGGTTCTTTATGGAAGCCCTGCCAACGCAGCCTGCAGCTTTTGTTTTATGGCAGCCTGTGCCGGCGTGAGCTGATTGTCCTTAAGTGCGATTTTTTCTTCAGGGTCTACTGTAAAATGAAAAAACTTGCCGGCCCTCAATCCCACACTGTCTGTTTTATATAGTTTATATGCGGTATCCTGGGCAAAGCTCCTGGGTTGAGATGGCCGCTGGCCGTTCGGTCCAACCACCGGGAACGGGTCGTAATAATCGTATATCCAGCTGCGGGCGGTTCCGTTCTGACCAAATAACTGGGGATAAAATGAAACGCCATCCCCAGGGGGCTTATTTTTTATGTTCGCCATATCTAAAAAAGTGGGCGCAAAATCGCTAAAGTCAACCAGGTTATCATTGGTGCCGGGCATAATGTGCCCCGGCCAGTTTACCAAAAGCGGCACATGTGTCCCGAGCTCGGTAGGGAACCCCTTTTCGCCTGCGACTTCCTTACCCTTATAGATGGAATGGAAATTTCCCTGGCTGCCATTATCGCCGGCAAAAACGATGATCGTGT
>JABDHD010000002.1 GCA_013285685.1 Bacteroidota bacterium | reverse complement strand
TCGGTGGTTAAGGCAAACTTACTTATCTTAATGTAGCCGATGCCGGGAGCGGCCATATAAGCCGCGTCGAGGCTGCTCAGGTCGACGTGCCCGCGTTTTAGGTGATATTGTTTAAGTTGCTTATCGTTAAACGGTAAAACGGACATGGCTATTTCCGTCACCGACTGATCCTTTAAGATGTTATCAACACGCTCGCTTGTCAAATGCGTACCTGAAAGCTTTCTTTTGTTAATGCTGATCACTTTATCACCGGTAGTAAGCCCTGCCGTTGCTGCGGGTCCATCAGGATAAACCTGTGTAACAACCAAAGTATCGCGTAACAGCTGGTATTCAAGGCCAACGCCTTCAAAGCCACCGTCGAGATTTTCATTGATGCTTTGCGCCCGTTCAGGCTGCAGGTAAAGAGAATGGGGGTCGAGGTTTTGCAGGAGGTTATTTACGGCCACACCCTCCAGGCTGTCCTCGTTTACGGAATCGACATAGTTTTCTTTAACAAGATCTAAAACTTTTGAGATCTTGTCATTGTCGCCAACCGAAAAATTAATGCCGTGTTTTGAAAATTTATTTTGACTGATAAATAAACCGACTGCAATTCCAAGTAAGATTAAAATTGCCGATCTAAAAACAATACCCGCAGCTTTCTTCATGTTCACCCTCTAATTATTACAAATATAATGATTCATCATATATTTTATTAGCGCCCCTGCCGCGAACTGAATAAATTTTTAAAATACTACAAATTAGTTACATAGACTTGGGCTGGCTACAAATGTAAAATCGGCTTTAAAAAAAATTTCTCAACATTTTTACCCAATTTTGCCCCGGAAATAAATGTTTTTAAATGGACAGGACTACTGAAAAAGACTCCCGGTATAACGATCTTGAAAAAATGTCGTTGCAGGATATTTTACTGAATATAAACCGGGAGGATCAAACTGTTCCGTTGGCTGTTGCTAAGGCATTGCCTCAAATTGAAGCGTTGGCGACCGTTACGGCGGCTAAAATGAAAGCGGGCGGCAGGCTGTTTTATATCGGCGCAGGCACCAGCGGGCGTTTAGGCATTGTTGATGCTTCCGAATGTCCGCCTACATTTGGTGTGCCGTTTGATTGGGTGGTGGGCATTATTGCCGGTGGCGATGGCGCCATCCGTAAAGCTGTCGAGTTTGCAGAGGATGATGCTGAACAAGCGTGGAAAGACCTTCTGGAATACAAAATAAACGACAAGGATGTACTGGTGGGGATAGCCGCATCCGGGACAACGCCTTACGTAATCGGTGGATTAAAAAAAGCCAATGAAAACAAGGTTGCCACAGGTTGTATCGTTTGCAATACCGGCAGCCCGGTAGCCGCCGAGGCAAATTATCCTGTAGAAGTAGTTACCGGCCCTGAATTTTTAACCGGCTCAACCCGGATGAAAGCCGGGACTGCACAAAAACTGGTTTTAAATATGTTAAGCACCAGCGTAATGATACAGTTGGGCAGGGTTAAAGGGAATAAGATGGTTGACATGCAGCTCACTAACAATAAGCTGGTGGATAGGGGTAACCGGATGGTAATGGCCGAGACCGGCCTGGATGAACAAACGGCAGCCGGTCTTTTGAAAAAATACGGAAGCGTAAGGAACGCTGTCGACGCTTACAGGCGACGATGATGTGCTGATGGGGAAATTTACGAATTGGAAAATGTGCGGATTTCTTGATTTTGTAAATATTTATATGGTTAATTTGTGTTAGAGAAAAGGTAATTTAAAGAGCGGTTGTTCAGCTGTGTTATCTGCACATCTGCACATCCGCACATTTGGAATCGGATAATGCACGAGATAGAACCATATTATAAATGGCGCGATGATTATATTGCCGCAGAGGATGAGTACTCGCCATTTTACGCTACGGAGTATAGCGAATTTGAATTTGATAAGCAGGTTTATAATTACCTGCTGCACCCGCAATGGGACTCCTTCGGCTCAAATACTTTGTATATAAAAGTATTATTTGCTGATTATGAACGTTCATATGCCATCATAGAGTTTATCGGCGAGTGGAATGATGCCATTAACAATGACATCATGCTGTTGAAACGGGAGATACTCGATTTGATGGTCGACAACGGAATCATCTATTTTATTTTGATCGGTGAAAATGTACTGAATTTTCATTCGTCCGACGATTGCTACTACGAAGAGTGGTTCCAGGATATCGAGGATGGCTGGATAGCCGGCATCAATTTCCGCGAACATGTGATCGACGAATTTAAACGAAATAATATCGACTATTATATCAATTTCGGCGGGGTTTTGGACGACCTGGGCTGGCGAACGTTAAAGCCTTTGCAGGTTTTTAAAAAGGTGGAAGAGCAGCTGATCAGGAGATTGAGTTGAAGTTAGTGATTAGTCTAAAATAAAGGCCTTATGTTTCGGTCAACATAACTGGTAAAAAAATTTGACCACAGAGGACGCTGAGAAGGCACAGAGAAACACAGAGAAAAAAATTACAAACATTAAAGCTTTGTGTTCTTTGTGTTTCTCCTTTGTGCTCTCTGTGGTAAAAAATTCTTTAGTTATTATATAGAAGAGATTAGAGACGGGAGATTAGTTGATTTTGAAAAACTGCTGTAACTCATCGCTAATCTCCAGCCTCTAATCTCTAAAAATAAACTTTTTACTATATTGCGTATCTAAATCACAATTCAATACTTAAATTTGTATAATTAATTTTTTTAAACAAAATGGAAAATAACAAACCCGATTACGTTTATGATAACGTAATCCAAATAAATGAAGCGGACAGCACCCGCAGATTTTTAGCTAATGTATTCATGTGGATGTTTGTAGCATTGGGCCTTTCGGCAGCTTGCGCTTATTTATTCGCATCATCCCCTGCGTTACTGCAATTTATGGTCGATCCGGCAACTCACAGCCTTTCAGGATTAGCTTACCTGGTCATGTTTGCCCCGCTGGCATTTGTGCTGATCATGAGTTTTGGCGTTAACCGCATTTCATACCCGGTTTTAGCCATATTATTTGTCGCATATTCTGCGGTTACCGGCATTAGCTTATCGTTCTGGCTTTTAGCCTTTACAGCATCGTCCGTACTGGGCGTGTTTTTAACCACATCGATCGTATTTGGAATAATGGCGATTGCGGGCTATACAACAAAAACCGACCTGACTAAGTTTGGCTCTATTTTAATCATGTTCCTTATCGGGATAGTTGTTGCCAGCCTGGTTAACATGTTCTTGCACAGTACAGGTCTTCAAATGCTTATCAGCTACATTGGTGTAGCTGTATTCGTAGGCTTAACTGCCTATGATGTGCAGAAATTGAAGAATATCGGAGCTGGCGTGACTTACGGTGATGCTACCGCTTCAAAAATGGCTTTGATGGGCGGCTTAACACTTTACCTTGATTTTATAAACTTATTCCTGTTCCTGCTGCGTAT
The DNA here is from genome assembly GCA_013285685.1 of Bacteroidota bacterium. Classification (GTDB taxonomy): domain Bacteria; phylum Bacteroidota; class Bacteroidia; order Sphingobacteriales; family Sphingobacteriaceae; genus Mucilaginibacter. The sequence continues at coordinate 89,474 of JABDHD010000002.1, read as the reverse complement.
TTTCGGCAGAAGAAGATAATAAACGCGACTTTGTTGCGTTAATTGCCGGTGAAAAGTTGTAAAAAATTAATTTTCAGCTTTTTGCCGGCAATTTTTTTTGCCTTCAGCCTTAACGCTTCTGCACCGCGGATCAACCTTGATCGCACCAGGCAAAAGGCTGCGGAATGCCTGAAATTTTGCCGGCAGAATGGCTACAATACCAGGTATTGTATTTTAATAGATATGAGCCTGCCGTCGGGCGTAAAGCGCTTTATGGTTTGGGATTTTCATAAACATGATACCCTGGTTTCGGGGCTGGTGAGCCATGGCTGCGGCGTTGGGCCATGGTCGGGCGTCTGGTCAAAAGACAAACCATCATTTAGTAACGCAGATGGGAGCCACTGCACCGCGCTGGGCAAGTACCAGGTAAATAACCGCGCATACAGTGCCTGGGGCGTGCATGTAAAATACTATTTAAACGGCCTGGAAGCGAATAATAACAATGCGCTGATCAGGCAGGTGGTGTTTCATTCGTGGGAGGAGGTGCCCGAAAATGAAGTATATCCACAGGGAACGCCCGAAGGATGGGGCTGCCCGGCCATATCCAACAACACGATGAAAATCGTCGACCCATTGATACGCAGGCAGAAGCAACATCTGCTGCTGTGGATATACGATTAGTCCGAATCCCGATAGCTATAGGGACAGTGGAGTCCGGAAGAACGACCGCATACCGACTAAGCTTTAGCGGCGGCGCGTGTTAACCCTATTTTTTTAAAAGCGTTGATTATTAATTACTTATAAAGGGTTAACATTCAATTATGTTAAGTTGTGTTAACCCTTTTGCCCGGGTGATTTGTCATTGTGGTTAAAAATCTGCGTTTTACATCACAAATAAGTTTAAAGCCACTGTAAAGCGCCTTCCCTGCCCGGTTCTACTTCCATTTGCATATTATCCGTTTATTACGCATATTTGCAATGCTTATAGAGAAAGACGGAGGGATTAGACCCTGCGAAGTCTTGGCAACCTGTACTTACAAGGTGCCACATTCTACTTGATCAAAAATTGACCAGGAAAGATAAGCGAAAGTCAGTTACTACCCGACTTTTCGATATAAGCGAATTTTTTAGATGTGAGATTTAAGATGTGAGATGTGAGATCGTCATTCATGACTTTTCAACTATCATTTACTTAAACTGATCATCGAGTAATGTCGATTTGAGCGATTGAATTTGAGCAAATGTCTCAAATCTCAAATCTCAAATCTCAAATCTATATAGATGGATATCAGAAAAGAATTAGAAAAACGCATCCTGGTAATTGACGGGGCAATGGGCACGATGATACAACGGTACCAGCTGACCGAGGAGGATTTCCGTGGCGAGCGTTTCCGTGATCATAAATCCGATCTGAAAGGGAATAATGACCTGCTGAATATTACCCGGCCTGATGTTATTAAGGAGATACATGCTGAATATTTGGACGCTGGTGCAGATATTATCGAGACCAATACCTTCAGCACGCAGCGCATTTCGCTGGCAGATTATCACCTGGAGCCTCTTGCTTATGAATTGAGTTACGAAGGCGCACGAATTGCCCGTGAAGCGGCGGATGAGTATACCAAAAGAAATCCGGCTAAACCACGTTTTGTTGCAGGCGCTATCGGTCCTACTAACCGGACGGCATCTTTATCACCCGATGTAAACGATCCCGGCTACCGCGCGGTTACTTTTGACGATTTGGCCGAGGCCTATTATGAGCAGGTTCGCGGCCTGGTTGACGGCGGATCCGATTTGCTGATCATCGAAACCATATTTGATACGCTGAATGCCAAAGCTGCGTTGTTTGCCATAAACCGTTATAAGGACGAATGTAAGGCAGCAAACAAAGATTACCCCCCCTTTAGGGGGCTTGGGGGATTAATGATCTCAGGTACCATTACTGACGCATCGGGTCGCACGTTATCCGGTCAAACGGTTGAAGCGTTTTGGAATTCGGTACGTCATGCAAACCTGCTTTCGGTTGGCCTTAATTGCGCTTTGGGGGCAAAAGAGATGCGCCCGCATTTGGAGGAGCTTTCGCAAAAGGCGGATGTGTTTATTTCGTCATATCCGAATGCCGGTTTACCGAATGAGTTTGGTCAATACGATGAAACGGCTCATGAAACCGCACATTTGGTTGAGGATTTCATGAAAGCTGGGCTGGTAAATATTGTCGGCGGCTGCTGCGGTACTACTCCGGAACATATTAAATGCATTGCCGAAAAGGCGGCAAAGTATCCGCCGAGGCTTAAACCGGTTATAGAACCTTACCTGCGTTTAAGCGGCCTTGAAGCGGTAACCCTTACACCCGAAACCAATTTTGTAAACATTGGGGAGCGCACCAATATCACCGGATCGCCAAAGTTTTCGAAGCTGATACTGGCTGAGGATTACGAAGCGGCCTTAACCGTTGCACTGCAGCAGGTGGAAGGCGGCGCGCAGGTGATCGACATCAACATGGATGAGGGGATGATCGATTCGGAAGCTGTAATGGTTAAATTTCTTAACCTCGTAGCCTCTGAGCCGGATATTGCCAAATTGCCTATCATGATCGATTCGTCGAAATGGACGGTGATCGAATCCGGCTTAAAATGTTTGCAGGGGAAAGGGATAGTGAATTCTATTTCATTAAAAGAAGGAGAAGAAAAATTTAAGGAATACGCACGCAAAATTTTAAGCTACGGCGCGGCTACCGTGGTGATGGCCTTTGATGAAACCGGGCAGGCCGATTCGCTTGACCGACGCAAAGAAATTTGTAAACGCTGTTATGATATACTGGTGAATGAAGTGGGTTTCCCGCCGCAGGATATTATTTTCGACCCGAATATTTTAACCGTAGCAACAGGCCTTGAGGAGCATAACAATTATGCTGTTGATTTTATTGAGGCTACCCGCTGGATAAAACAAAACCTGCCCTATGCCAAAGTGAGCGGTGGGGTAAGCAATATATCCTTCTCTTTCAGGGGTAATAACGTGGTGCGAGAGGCGATGCACTCGGCATTTTTATACCACGCCATAAAAGCCGGCCTGGACATGGGTATTGTAAACGCCGGTATGCTGGAGGTTTATGAAGAAATCCCCAAAGACTTACTGGAGCTTGTAGAAGACGTGCTGCTGAACCGCCGCCCTGATGCTACGGAAAGGCTGGTGGAGTTTGCCGATACTATAAAATCAAAGGGTAAAGAGCTGGTAAAAGACGAGGAGTGGCGCAAGGCCCCGGTGGCGGAACGCTTGTCGCATGCGCTTGTAAAAGGTATTATCGAGTATTTGGATGACGATGTGGAAGAGGCCCGCCTGCAATATGCTAAGCCCCTGGAGGTAATAGAGGGGCCGCTTATGGACGGGATGAATGTGGTAGGCGATTTGTTTGGTTCTGGCAAGATGTTTTTGCCGCAGGTAGTAAAATCGGCGCGGGTGATGAAAAAAGCGGTGGCTTATTTACTGCCGTTTATTGAACTGGAAAAACAGCGGGTTATCGATGCCGGCGAGGATTCGAGCGGAAGCAGGGCCAATGCCGGAAAGATTTTAATGGCCACGGTTAAAGGCGACGTACACGATATTGGTAAAAATATAGTAGGGGTGGTGCTGGCCTGTAACAACTTCGAGGTGATCGACCTGGGGGTGATGGTACCCGCACAACGAATTATAGAGGAAGCTAAAAAACAAAATGTAGATATAATCGGCCTGAGCGGTTTAATTACGCCATCACTCGATGAAATGGTGCATTTTGCCAAAGAGATGGAGCGCGAAGGTTTTACCATTCCGCTTATCATTGGCGGCGCCACAACATCCAGGATTCACGCTGCGGTTAAGGTCGATCCGCACTATTCGGGACCCGCGATACATGTGCTGGATGCTTCGCGCAGTGTTACGGTATGCAGCAGCCTGATGAATAAAGATGGCCGCGACGCGTATGTAAGAGGCATAAAAGACGAATATGCCAAAGCACGGGAGGCCCATTTGAACAAACGTTCGGACAAGCGTTTTATTAGTATTGCCGATGCCCGTAGTTTAAAGATGCAGATCAACCTGAATGGTTCAATCGCGCCGAAACCGACGTTTACGGGTACAAAGGTGATCGAGGCATTTCCGTTAGCAGAATTGGTACCTTATATCGACTGGACGCCTTTTTTCCATACCTGGGAACTGCGCGGCAGCTATCCGAAGATATTCGACGATAAATTTGTTGGTGTTGAAGCCAGAAAGCTGTTTAACGACGCACAGGCGCTGTTAAATAAGATCGTTGATGAAAAGCTTTTGCAGGCAAACGGCGTCATCGGTTTTTGGCCGGCTAATAGTACCGGGGACGATATAGAATTATACACGGACGAAACTCGGAAAACCCTGTTAGCCCGCATACATACGCTTCGCCAGCAATCCGAAAAAGTAAAAGGCGAGCCTTATTATGCTTTATCGGATTTTATCGCCCCAAAAGAAAGCGGCATACCGGATTATTTTGGCGGATTTGCCGTTACAGCCGGTATAGGCTGCGACGAACTGGTCGCCAAATTTGAAAAGGACCTCGATGACTATAACAGCATTATGGCCAAAGCCCTTGCTGACCGGCTTGCTGAAGCATTTGCCGAAAAAATGCACGAATTAGTCCGCAAAGAATACTGGGGTTATGCGAAAAGCGAACATTTAGGCACGGATGAATTGATAAAAGAAGAATACCAGGGCATACGGCCGGCGCCGGGTTATCCGGCTTGCCCCGATCATACTGAAAAAACAACGTTATTTGAGCTGTTAAAAGCAGAGGATAATGCCAAAATGCATTTGACAGAAAGCCTGGCCATGACGCCCGCGGCATCGGTAAGCGGTTTTTATTTTGCACATCCCCAGGCCAGGTATTTTGGCCTCGGAAAAATCAGCAAAGACCAGGTGGAGGATTACGCTGTGCGTAAAAATATGGACCTCGATGTGGTCGAGCGCTGGCTGGGACCGAATTTGAACTACTAACCCCCGGGATTGGTTTAGTGGCAGAAGCAGTGGCAGAAGCAGTAGCGGTAGCAGAAGCAGTAGCAGAAGCAGTAGCAGTAGCGGTAGCAGTAGCGGTAGCAGTAGCGGTAGCAGTAGTGGTAGCAGAAGCAGTAGCGGTAGCAGCAGTAGCGGTGGCAGAAGCAGTAGCAGAAGTAGTAGCGGCAGCAGTTTTGAAATTGTAAAATTAAAGATTTAAATACCTAAAGTTATGACAGGAAGTTTTAGAGAACTTAAAGTTTACCAGCTATCGTTCCAGGCCGCTCGGGAGATTCGCCTGATAAGCATGAAGTTTCCGAAGGAAGAAACATATTCGTTAACAGATCAGATCCGAAGATCGTCACATTCTGTTTGCGTTAATATTGGCGAGGGATATAGAAAGAGAGTATATCCAAAACATTTTTCATCGAAGATGACCGATGCTGACGGCGAAGCGACTGAAACCTCAATCTGGCTGGATTTTGCCCTTGACTGCGAATATATGGATCAACAATCTTACAACGCTTTGCAAGAAAAATATAACGAAATTGGCAGAATGTTAAACGCGATGGCTCAACACCCTGAAAAGTTTACGCCTAAAAAATAAAACTGCTACTGCCACTGCTACTATTCCCATTATGAAGATAACCGAACACATCAACAACGCCAAAGGCAAAACATTATTCTCTTTCGAGCTGATACCGCCATTAAAGGGCCATAGCATTCAGGGGCTTTATGACGCTATAGATCCCCTGATGGAGTTTAAGCCTCCCTTTATTGATGTGACCTCGCTTCGCGAGGATTTTATTTACAAGCAGCACGAGAATGGCTTGCTCGAAAAGTTGAGCTACCGCAAACGGCCGGGTACCATCGCCATTTGTGCAGCGATAATGAATAAGTATAAAGTAGATACCGTTCCGCATTTACTTTGCGGTGGTTTTACTAAAGATGAAACCGAAAACGGCCTGGTTGACCTTCAGTTTTTAGGAATTGAAAATGTTTTGGTACTTAGGGGCGACGCACGCCTGGCTGATGCTTCATTTATCCCGACCCCGGGTGGACATTGCTATGCCACGGACCTGCTGGAGCAGGTAGTTAATATGAATAAGGGTATTTACCTGCATGATAACAGCCGCGAAAATCTAAAAACCGATTTCTGCATCGGGGTGGCGGGTTACCCCGAGAAACATTTTGAAGCGCCGAATATGAAGAGCGACTTTAAATACCTGAAGCAAAAGATAGATATGGGCGCCAGCTTCATTGTTACCCAAATGTTTTTTGATAATCAGCGGTACTTCGATTTTGTGAACAATTGCCGCGCCAATGGTATAACCGTGCCCATTATCCCCGGCTTAAAGCCGGTTACCACTTCAAAACAACTGGTAAACCTGGCGAAAACATTCCACATTGATATGCCCGACGACCTTTGCGACCTGATCAACGGCTGCAAATCCGAAAAAGATGTGAAAGATGCCGGTATTGAATGGATGATCAACCAGTGTAAAGAGCTGATAAAATTTGGCGTACCTGTGCTGCATTTTTACACCATGAGCAATGCCGGGCCAACCAGGCGGATTGCAGAAGCGATATTTTAACGTAAGGATTCTGCCTTTGGCCGGTAGCGAAAAGCAGTCTGTGGGGACACAGACTGCGGGGTGGTTTTTTTCTTTTCCCGTTGTCTGTGTCCCCACAGACAATTACTTGGGTGTAGGCGTAACAAAAAGCAGTCTGTGGGGACACAGACTGCGGGGTGGTTTTTTTCTTTTCCCGTTGTCTGCGCCCCCCCTTTTTCCCGTTGTCTGTGTCACCACAGACAACTACTTGGGTGTAGGCGTAACAAAAAGCAGTCTGTGGGGACACAGACTGCGGGGTGGTTTTTTTCTTTTCCCGTTGTCTGCGTGCCCCCTTTTTCCCGTTGTCTGTGTCACCACAGACAACTACTTGGGTGTAGGCGTAACAAAAAGCAGTCTGTGGGGACACAGACTGCGGGGTGGTTTTTTTCTTTTCCCGTTGTCTGCGTTCCCCCTTTTTCCCGTTGTCTGTGTCCCCACAGACAATTACTTGGGTGTAGGCGTAAAAAAAAGCAGTCTGTGGGGACACAGACTGCGGGGTGGTTTTTTTCTTTTCCCGTTGTCTGTGTCCCCCCCTTTTTTCCGTTGTCTGTGTCCCCCCTTTTTTCCCGTTGTCTGTGTCCCCACAGACAACTTCAGCTTCAGGTATTACGCTAAACGCCAAAGCCCGGCTATTAACCAGGCTTTGACTTAAGACTTTCGACGTCAAACTCAGGACTTAAATTACCAAACGTGTATCCTGTCCTCGGGTTTTTTATACATTTTATCGCCAGGCTTTACATTAAATGCGGCGTACCAGGCATCGATATTGGTTACAGGTGCATTGGCGCGGTACTGCTCCGGCGAGTGCGGGTCGGTGAGTATACGCTGAGCGGCTGCCTCGGGGCGCTGCGAACTGCGCCATACCTGTGCCCACGACAGGAAGAAACGCTGATCAGGCGTAAAGCCGCCGATCTTTTTGTGCGAGTGTCCTTCTTTGGTTTTCTTAAAGGCAGCATAGGCAACATTAAGCCCGCCTAAATCCGCAAGGTTTTCACCTAATGTCAGTTTGCCATTAACGTGCATGGTATCCAAAACGGTAAAGGCATTGTATTGCGCCACTACCTGGTCAGCGCGTTGTTTAAATTTATCGGCATCGTCCTTGGTCCACCAGTCGCGCAGAGTGCCGTCGGCGTCATATTGGCGGCCTTCGTCGTCAAAACCATGTGTCATCTCATGGCCGATAACTGCGCCGATCCCGCCATAATTTACCGCATCGTCCGCTCCAAAATCAAAGAAAGGGAATTGCAGGATACCAGCCGGGAAAGTGATACCGTTGTTAACCGGGCTGTATGATGCGTTTACAGTAGGCGGTGTCATCCCCCAGCGTTTTTTATCAACCGGTTTGTTGATCTGGCTGGTTTGGTAATTATATCTCCACTCCGAAATTCGCTTCAGGTTGCCAAAATAATCGTTGCGCTCTATCACCAGGCCTGCATAGGTTTGCCATTTATCCGGGTAGCCTATCTTTACGCTAAATGCGGCAAGCTTTTTCAGGGCCCTGGCCTTTGTTTCGTCGCTCATCCAGGTGACGTTTTTAATACGCTCGCCCAGTGTGATTTTTAAATTATTTACCAGGTTAACCATATAAGCTTTTGCAGCCGGGGTAAAGTACCTGGCTACATATAACTGGCCGAATAATTCGCCCAGGCTGCCGTCAACCAATCTCGACATCCGTTCGTTGCGCGGCGTTTGCACTTTTTGGCCGCTAAGCGCAGCGGAATAGGCAAAATTTGCGTTAACAAACGGCGAGCTTAACGACCCGGCTGAGCTTTTCAGAATGCTCCACTTTAAGTATACTTTCCAGTCGTCAACCGGTGTTGAAGCAAGCAGGGCGTCTTCCGCCTTAAAAAAGTTAGGCTGGCCAACCAGCACGGTATCCTGACCGGCGACTTTCATCTGCGGCATTAATTCCAGCCAATTTAAGTGCGGGGTAGTTTTGCTGAAATCCGCCACCGAAAATTTATTGTAGGTGACATGCGGATCGCGCATTTCTACGCGGCTTAGCTGCGCTTTGGCAAGAGCCGTTTCAATATTGAAAATTGTCGCCGCATTTTTAGCGGCGGCATCGTCGCTGGCGCCGGTGAGCGTAAATAAGGTGATGATATATTGCTTGTATGCATCCTGTATCTTCTGGTTGCGCGGGTTCGTTTTTAAATAATTGTCACGATCGGGCAAAGTGGTGCCGCCCTGGTTCAAATTAGCAACGTTTTTGTTAGGATGCTTATCATCCGGACCTACACCGAACCTGAACAGTGGATCACCTTCACCATGCGTACGCTCAAAAACAGCTTCGTTTATTACACCGCTTAGGTCGCTTATTTTATCAATGCGCTCCAGTTCTGGTTTTATAGGTTCGTATCCAAGTTTCTCAATGCTGACAGTGTCCATCGCGCTGGCGTAAAGGTCGCCCACGCGCTGCTGCAAACTACCTTTCGGGTGCGAAGTTTTACTAACTTCTTTTAACAGGCCAAGCAGCCTGTCGGTATTTTCCTGGTTAAGCATGCCAAAACTGCCCCAGCGGGTTTCTTTAGGCGGGATAGGATTGTTTTTGACCCAGTTGCCGTCGGCATACTCGAAAAAATCGTCCCCGGGTTTAACGGAGAAGTCCATGTTTTTAGGGTCGATGTACTTCATCGGCGGTTTGTGTCCCTTTTTACCGCCCACAGTAAATGCGCAAACCGAAAGGCATACCAAGCCGATCAGTGTAAAATTTACAAATTTTAACTTCATATTGATTTCTTATGATTTAATGATGTCAGTTTTTCTTCGTTGTCGCTTTGACTTCCCGAGGAATTTTAAAATTAGCAATATAAGGAGAAGAGATGCAAAAATTATTGGCTATATTTTTACCTGTTAAACCATTTTACCAGGAATGAGGACCGAATTTTATTGGCAATAACATCAAAAAAATGACGAATAGGGAGTGTTTTCATCTTTGTGCACGTAATCTATAAGCATAACTTTTCAATTGTAAAATTATTGTGGCATAGCGGTTCATAGTTGATAGTTCATGGTTCATAGCCGGAGGGTTATTGGTTTATAGTTTTTGGCCGGTTGAAAACAGTAATCTACAGCCCAATCTACCACGCACTTTTTCTGCCATGAACCGATCTAAGCCAAAAAATCCATGAACCATGAACCATGAACCATGAACTATCCTTATTTTTGCGTCCTATGAGTATTTCTAAAACATACGAGCCCAAACAAACAGAAGAGAAGTGGTACAATTACTGGCTGGAGCACGGCTTTTTCAGGTCGGTGCCTGATGAGCGTGAGCCTTACACTGTTGTAATTCCACCGCCAAACGTCACCGGCGTGCTGCACATGGGCCATATGCTTAACAATACCTTACAGGACGTGCTGGTGCGCCGCGCGCGCATGCAGGGCAAAAACGCTTGCTGGGTGCCCGGGACCGATCATGCCAGCATTGCTACGGAAGCAAAAGTTGTTGCTATGCTTAAAGAAAAGGGCATCAACAAAAAAGATATCGGCCGCGAAAAATTCATGGAGTATGCATGGGAGTGGAAAGAAAAATATGGCGGCATTATCCTGGAACAGCTAAAAAAACTTGGCGCCTCATGCGATTGGGACCGTACGCGGTTTACCATGGAGGAAAGCCTGTCGGAAGCAGTGATCGACACCTTTATTCATCTTTATAAAAAGGGCTGGATATACCGCGGTATCCGCATGGTGAACTGGGACCCGCAGGGTAAAACGGCTGTTAGCGATGAAGAGGTGATCCGTAAGGAAGTTAACCAGAAACTTTATTATATACGTTATAAAGTAAAGTCCGAAAGTCCGGAAGTCGGAAAGTCCGAAAGTAAGAAAGATGCAGGGGATGAATACCTTACGATAGCTACTACGCGGCCGGAAACCATTATGGCGGATACGGCCGTTTGTATCAATCCGAATGATGAACGCTATAAACATTTGCATGGCAAAAAAGCGATTATCCCTTTAATTGACCGTGAAATTCCGATCATCCTGGATGAATATGTTACCATGGATTTTGGTACGGGCTGCCTTAAAGTTACCCCTGCCCATGATTTGAACGACTATGAGCTTGGGCAGAAGCATGGGCTGCAGGTGATAGATATTTTAAACGACGATGGCACGCTGAACGAAAAAGCTGAAATATTGATAGGGGAGGACCGTTTTGCTGCACGGAAAAAAATCGTTGTTTTACTCGAGGCGGATGGCTATCTGGATAAAGTTGAGGATTATAAATCTCAGATCGGCTTTTCAGAGCGGACTGATGCCGTTATCGAACCAAAACTATCCATGCAATGGTTTTGCCGGATGGACGAGATGGCAAAACCAGCGCTGGATTACGTTTTGAAAGGTGATATTAAATTGATACCGGATAAGTTTACCAATACTTACCGGTATTGGATGGAGAACGTAAAAGACTGGTGCATAAGCCGGCAACTATGGTGGGGGCAACAGATCCCAGCTTGGTATTTGCCAAACGGCCAGTTCGTGATCGCCAAAAACCGTGAAGAAGCTTTTGAAGAAGCGCAAAAGCTGAAAGCTGAAAGCTCAAAGCTAAAAGCAGAAGACTTAAAGCAGGATGAAGATGTTGTTGACACCTGGTTTTCCTCATGGCTTTGGCCGATCTCGGTATTTGACGGTTTTAAAGACCCAAACAACGACGACATCAATTATTATTACCCAACCAATGACCTGGTAACCGCGCCGGAAATCTTGTTTTTCTGGGTAGCCAGGATGATCATGGCAGGACACGAGTTTAGGGGCGAGCTGCCATTCCGGAATGTTTATTTGACGGGCATTGTACGGGATAAGATCGGCCGAAAAATGTCCAAGTCGCTGGGTAACTCACCGGACCCGCTGGGGCTGATCGAGAACTACAGCGCAGACGGCGTTAGAATAGGCATGCTTCGGAGCTCACCCGCAGGCAACGACCTGATGTTTGATGAGGAGCATTGCAAATGGGGCCGCAACTTTGCTAATAAAATATGGAACGCATTCAGGCTGGTGAAAGGCTGGCAGGTTGATGAGCAGGCCGGGTGTGCTAACACGTTGGCTATTGAATGGTTCGAAAGCCGGTTTAGCCAGGCTTTGTCGGAGATTGAAAGCAACTTCGCGCAGTTCAGGATATCGGAAGCGCTTATGGCGACCTATAAGCTGGTATGGGATGATTTTTGCGCCTGGTACCTGGAAATGATCAAGCCCAATTATGTCGATAACCGGTCGCTGCCGGTAGATTTGGAAACCTTCAACCGTACCGTTAAATTTTTTGAAGATATATTAAAAATCCTGCATCCGTTTATGCCATTTATTACAGAAGAGTTATGGCATGATGAGTTGTTTGGAAGCCGCTCGGAATATGATTGCTGCATCGTTGCCCAATTACCAACCATTGGGAAAATAAATACCCAAGTGTTAGCTGATCTGGAAATGGTTAAACAAGTTATTACCCAGGTCAGAAACGTTCGTGAAGAAAAACGGATTTCGCCGAAAGAAAAAATTCTGTTGTCGGTAAAAGAAAGCGCGGGGGTTCCGTATAAAAATTACGAAAGCATAATTTGCAAACTTGGTAACGTGGTAGAACTCAGTATCGTTACCGACAAAGTGGTTGGCGCTGTGAGCTTTATGGTGTCGACAGATGAGTTTTATATGCCGCTGGCTGATCAGTTAGACCCCGTGGCCGAGTGCGCCAAACTAAAGAAAGACAAGGAATATTTTACCGGTTTTTTGCGTTCCGTTAACTCAAAGTTACTGAATGAGAAATTTATGAGCAACGCAAGGCCCGAAATTATTGAGGCGGAGTTAAAAAAGAAGGCCGATACTGAGGCTAAGCTCGGGGTCATTGAGGCCAATTTGACAGCTTTGGCTTGCCATTTGCAATAGTTACAGTGATAAATTATTAAAGGATGACGCAGGGCGCCCAATTTTGGGCCTTTGCGTGTATTACATAAATTTTATCATAAGATTTGATGTAACCAAATAGGCCCGACCCTGAATGAGCAAGGACATAAGTTTTTTTAATTTATCTATAAATAAAATTCTTACAAAAGAGCAGTCAGCTCTTGATAAGCCGCGTATACGCTTATTGTACTATGGATTCTGGATCGTGGGGGTTGCTATCGCCGGCTTATTTACCAGTGTTTATTTCCAACGGCAAACATTGCTTTCCATAACCGCCGGGATATTGTTTATCTCGTTCCTGGGCTTGTTTAAATATTTAACCTACCGGCCCCAGTGGAAGCAAATATCACATGCCGTGCTGATCATCGGCTCCATTGTTAATATTAATACCATTTTTATTGCGCTTCAAAAGGTCGATATTATTACCGTTCAGGTATTATTGCTCATCGTATTGTTCTCGTATTATATGCTCGGACAGAGCTGGGGCCTTTTTTATTCGTTGTTGAACGTGATACCGGTTATGGTGTTCCTGGTGATCTCCTATTACAGCGGTTATTATATAGCGCTCCGCCCCGAAGCTATCGATGAGTCCACAACGATTATAGGCGTATTCACCAATTTTATATTAATCGTTTACATTCACAGCCACTTCTACGGGGCGTTCTTAAGCAATATCGAAGAACTGAAGGCAACGGGCGAAAAGCAACAGCAATTGAATAAGGAACTTGCATTGGCTATGCAAAAAGCCGAGCAATCCTCCCGCATAAAATCCGATTTTCTTGCGACCATGTCACATGAGATACGTACGCCGCTAAATGCAATTATCGGGATGAGCAACGTGATGCTGATGAATAGTCCCAGGAAAGATCAAAAAGAAAACCTCGATGTGCTGAAACTGTCGGCAAACAGCTTGATGGCTATTGTAAATGATGTATTGGATTTCAACAAGATCGAATCGGGGCAACTTGTTTTTGAAAACAGTAAATTCAATTTATATGAACTGGTACAAAATGTTTGCGGGGGTGAAAAACTTAGGGCGGAAGAAAAAGGATTGATTTTTTCGCTTAAGGTTGACCCGCTGTTGAACAATAAACTCTTGGTTGGCGACCCGGTACGCCTTGGCCAGGTATTGTTTAACCTGGTAAGTAATGCTATTAAGTTTACTAAGCTGGGCACAATTTGGGTAAGGGCATCATTTTATGAACATAACGATGGGGTGACCGTAAATTTTGCGGTTAAAGACACGGGCATTGGAATGGACCAAACTCACCTGGAAAGCATATTTGAACCGTTTACACAGGAATCAATCACCACCACGCGGCGCTATGGCGGCACAGGGATGGGACTCGCTATTGTTAAGCGGCTGCTGGAGCTGCAGGGATTGCACATGAACGTGACCACTAAACTGGGTAAAGGATCTGAATTTTCATTCAGCATGGATTTCCCGGTTGCTGAAGCAGTACAGCCCGGGGCTTTGCTGCAGGAAGCAGAGAGTTTAGGCAGTTTAAGAATGCTGATAGTAGAGGATAACCCGGTTAATGTTTTGCTGATGCAAAAGCTGCTTTCAAAATGGCATATTGTGCCGTTGATCGCGGGGAATGGTGTGGAAGCAATAGAGATGGCAAAAAGCGACGATTTCGACATCATATTGATGGACCTTCAAATGCCCATAATGAACGGCTTTGATGCTGCCGTTGAAATACGCAGGCTGCCTGATGCTAAAAAGGCCAACACGCCTATTATAGCTTTAAGCGCTGCTGCCATGACCGATATAAATGAGCAGGTTACCGAGGCAGGCATGAATGATTATGTGTCAAAACCTTTTAAACCAAAGGACCTGCTCGAAAAAATACAAACTTTGGTTGCTGCCGTACAATGATCAAATTTCGCCGTAACCCGGTAGTTCCTTTATAAACCTGTAGCTATTATCCTCAAAATTTACACTGCAAAAATAATGCTGCAAGCCATTCGTAACGGCTATTAATCGAATTTTGTGCACGATGTTATAGCGGGCGACCTGATCAAAAACAAGTTGATCGATCGGCACTGATGGCGCTTTACACTCTACCAGTAATATTTTTTCACCAGCCGGATTGTAAATGATGATATCCGATCGTTTGGCCTGCCCGTGCAGCTTGTGTCCGCCTTCCAGCTTAATAAGTGATTTTGGATATTTTTTTTGCAGTATAAGATATTGGACAAAATGCTGGCGTACCCATTCCTCGGGCGTCAGGACGATATTCCTTTTTCTGATCACATCAAACAAAGTCAATTGCCCGTCATGGTCAGTTATTTTGAACGGGTAGGGGGGCAATTCCAGCGGAACCAGCAGATCCATGGCGCTAAGGTAATTAATTAGTGAGTTAATGAATTAGTGAATTAGCTTATAGTTCATGGTTCATAGTAGCTACGATTTGAATTTGGCATATTGAAAGAAGCCGCATGGCTGATGACCACTAAAAACCTTTTTGACTTTTTGCCCTTCTCCATGAACTATGAACCATGAACTTTCTGTAATTTGCACCGTCATGACCGCCGCTGAATTATTGAAGGACTTAAAGAACAGGAAGTATAAACCTGTTTACCTGCTGCATGGGGAAGAACCTTATTATATTGATGAGGTTAGCGACTTTGTAGAACATAAAGTGCTGAGCGATGCCGAGAAAGGGTTTAACCAAACCGTTTTTTATGGCAAGGATACTGATGTGATGGCCGTACTGAACGCCTCTAAACGGTACCCGATGATGGCTGATTACCAGGTGGTGCTGGTAAAGGAGGCGCAGGACATGAAATGGGGGAGTGAAGATGCCGATAAAAAGGGCATTAACCCTTTGCTGGCCTATCTTGATAATCCGCTGCGCAGCACCATACTTGTATTTTGCTATAAGTACGGCAAGTTTGATAAGCGCAAAAAGACATACAAAGCCATCGAAAAAAATGGCGTTATAGTCGAGTCAACACCGCTTTATGATAACAAAGTGCCCGGCTGGATAGAGGATTTTGTTGCCGAAAAAGCTTATAAAATAAGTCAGCAGGCCACTTTTATGCTGGCTGAATACCTGGGGAACGATCTTTCGAAGATTGCCAATGAGCTGGAAAAATTAATGCTGAATGTTGCACCGGGACAAGAGATCAGCCTGAAACTCGTGCAGGATAATATTGGCATCAGCCGCGAGTATAATGTATTCGAGCTTCAAACTGCATTAAGCAAGAAAGATGTTTTGAAAGCCAACCAAATCGTAAACTATTTTGAGGCGAATCCGAGGTCGAACCCGATTGTGCTGGTACTGGGCAACCTGAATAATTTTTTCAGCAAGGTATTGCTTTACCATTATGCCAAAGATAAGTCGCCGCAAAACCTGGCCCGCGAGCTTGGCGTAAATCCTTATTTTATAAAAGATTACGAGCAGGCCGCGCGCAGCTACAACTATGGCAAAACGATGCAGATCATCAGCTACCTGCGGGAATGTGACGTAAAAAGCAAAGGCGTTGATTCAAATACCGACCATGGCGGGTTGATGAAGGAATTGATGTTTAAGATATTGCATTGAGGTTTTACTCCTTCAACGCCGAATCCCAATGTTCCGCAATCTTCCCGTTTTCAATACGAAGCATATCAAAGGATGTTGTAGTATAAGTTTTTGTGTGGTCCTTCGGATCGGGACGGACATCCTTGAAACTAAGCACCACCAAATTACCCTCGGCGACAATTGAAATAAGCGGCTCCTGGACGGTGTCCACAATAGGCCGTGCCTTTGCAAACTTGCCAAAAAAATCAAGAAAACCCTGCCTGCCTGTCGGCACATTTGGATTGTGCTGTATATAAGTTTCGATCATGTACTGCGGTGCGAGGTCCAGGTGGCCACCCTCCAAAACCAAGCGCCAAAAATCATAAACTATTTTCTTGTTTTTAGCCAGTACGGGGTCCTTACTGTATAACATTGCTTTTTGGCTTTGCGCAAAGGCGCCGGCGGTTAATAAAAACGTAAAGCCAAGTAACAATAATGTCTTTTTCATATAATTTAGTTTGAGATATCTTGAAATAGTTAATATCTTAATATCAGCGGCTTTAGTTCGCTGATCAGATGCGGTAAAAGTAGCAGAAAAACAACGAACAAAATAAATTTCATTTGTTCGTCAAAAAAAGAATCAAAGCAATCAGATTTTAAACGTAAATATTATGGAACAGGAAACAATTATCCGGAACCTGGTATCCCAGGTTAAGATACTTAAATTTTATGGGTTGATACTGACGCTGGTGGTATTCAGTATTTTAATATATGGATTTACCGCCAATGACGGCCACTTTAAAGAAATAACGGCTGAACGCATAAACATTGTAGAGGGCAGCGGCAAATTAAGAATGGTGATCAGCAATAAGGAAAGCCAGCATCCGGGAATAATGGACGGAAAGAGCTTCCCAAAACGTGAACGCCCTGCTGGTATGATTTTTTTTAACGATGCCGGCGATGAATGCGGCGGGCTGGTTTATGACGGCGATAAAGGCAACGCCAGCATGACTTATTCGATTGATCAATGGAAAAATGACCAGGTAATGCAGCTGCAATATGCCCAGGAAAACGCCCCGGATAAACCCGTAAAAAGTTATGGATTGAAATTATGGGAACGCGACGATAAATTTACCCTGATGCGCGTTCTGCATTACAGCGATTCGCTAAAAAAATTAAACAATGCCAAAGCGTACCAGTCCGGAATAGAAAAATTAAAGTCAGCTGGATTATTGGCGAATCAGCGGCTATTTTTAGGCCGGGACGAACGTGGCGAGGTAGGATTGTTTTTGAATGATGCCAAAGGTACGCCGCGGCTGAAGATATTCATTAACGACAAAAATCAACCGGTTATCGAAACACTCGATGATAACGGGAAAGTCATCGCTGCAAAATAATACCGGCTCAATATTAAAAAGGGTTATTTTTGACAGGGCAGACGCATCAAAATTATTTTTAACAACATTATCTAATATTTCAGTTCAACCAGTGCGCTTAACTTTTATAATCAATAGTTTTTACCACAAGGTCCACCAGGCGCATAAAGATTTCGTAAAGTAACCGATGTTTATAGTGGCCTTAGTGACTTAGCGGTTAAAAAACTATTCTTTAAACCATACCGTTCCTGGCGTTCACCGCTGATAAGTTTAAAACTATTTTAATGCGTCTGCCCTGTTATTTTTGAACTTTACGAACATATTTTAGTAAAAAAATGTTATAAATATTTAATTTTCTATCACCTATATTTATATCTGATAATCAGGTCGCTTATGGCTTTTAGTTTCAACAATGAATTCGGTCTGCAAAAACTGGAGTACGCGCACCAGGAGCTAATGACCTTTTTTAATGCAATGGACGAAGTTTTCTTTTCCGTTGACCAGGTAAGCCGAAAAGTGATCCAGATATCCAATGGCTGCGAAAAACTTTATGGCCACAAACCTGAAGAATTCCTGGCAAATCACCGTTTGTGGTTTGAATTGATACACCCGGACGATAAGTACCTGGTGGAAGACGAAGATGATATGCTGCGCCGCGGCGAAACGGTACAAAAAGAATACCGGATCATCCGGGGTGACGGAACCGTGCGTTGGGTAGCGGATAAGGTTGTCCCGGGTTTTGATGAGGAAGGCGGTTTGGTAAGGGTAGATGGAATAACAAGGGACATTACCGAAAGAAAAGAAGCCGAAGAAAAGCACCGAAAAAGCGAAGCCTGGTACCGGCAGATTGTTGAATCGGCGCAGGAAGGTGTCTGGACGATTGATGAGCGTGAAAAGACCAATTTCGTCAACAAAAAAATGGCTGAAATTTTAGGTTATGCGCCCGAAGAGATGATGGGGAAGGGGCTTTATGACTTTATGGACGACGCAGGCAGGGCCTACGCTATTGCCTGCATGGAGCGAAGGCGCCGCGGGTCAAAAGAGAACCTTGACATCAGGTACCTCACCAAAACGGGGGAAGAAGTTTGGGCAAATATCTCGGCCAACCCCATCATTGACGAAAAGGGCAAATACCAGGGCGCGCTGGCAATGGTTACGGACATCACCCAACGTAAACTTGACGAAGATGCCTTAAAGAACTCGGAGGCTAACCTGCGGGCCATATTCGAGAATACAGATTCATCTTATATCCTTGTAGGCACGGATTTGAGAATAGTTTCATTTAATGCACTTGCCCAAAAGTTTTCGATTGAGCATAATGGAAAGCCGCTGGAAGTTAACCAGCACATCAGTTATTATTTTACGGAAGAACGATGGCCGTTGATCAATGAAACTTTGGAAAAGATAGCGGCGACCGGCGAGTTGGCCAGTTACGAGTTGAGTTATCCTAAACCTGACGGCACAACCCAGTGGAATAATGTGCGGTGGCTGGATGTTAAAACTTCCGATAACCGGCACGCCGGTTTTATCCTCGCTAATAAAGACATTACCGAAACCAAAACTGCTATGCTTGAAAGGGAGCGGGTTACGGCCGACCTGATACAGCACGTTAAAGACCTGGAACAGTTTACTTATATTATTTCGCACAACCTTCGGGCGCCGGTTGCTAACATTATAGGCCTTTCCGAAATGCTGACAGAAGATTTGCTGGAACCCGGGGAAAAGCAGGAGGTGGTGGAAAGAGTGTCGCAATCAATTTTGACAATAGATAACGTAATCCAGGACCTTAATCACATTTTGCAATCGCGTGAGCTGGTAAACGAAAAGAAAGAAGAAGTTTATTTTATCGACCTGGTGAATGCCATAAAAACAAGTATCCATACCACGATCGTGAACGAAAAAGTGCAGCTTAATTGTTCGTTCGAGCCAGCCTCGATGTTTACGGTAAAAAGTTACTTATATAGCGTTTTTTACAACCTGGCATCCAACAGTATAAAATATCGCCAGGCCGGGGTAACACCTGTTATATCCATCACAAGCCGGCTGTTTAAAAACAAGATAGTCCTTCATTTCAAAGACAATGGGAAGGGTATCGACCTGGATAAGCATGCATCGCACCTGTTTGGCCTGTATAAACGCTTCGACACCACTACCGAAGGTAAGGGCATGGGCCTTTTTATGGTAAAAACCCAGGTGGAAGCGCTTGGAGGAACTATTGAAATTAAAAGTAAACCCGATTACGGTACCGAGTTTATCATCGGGTTCCCGGTGTGAAGAAGTCAGAGAAGTCCGAAGTCTGAAAGTCCGAAAGTCCGAAGTCCGAAGTCCGAAGTCCGAAGTCCGAAAGTCCGAAAAGTCCGAAAAGTCGGAAGTCGGAAGTCGGAAAAGTCAGAACTCGGAAAGATGACTGTCGCCTTTTCAACTAATTGCTCCTTCTTTCGGACTTTCAGACTTCGGACTTTTCGGACTTTTCCGACTTCCTCACGCGGCTTCTTCGAACTTGTCTGCCGTCACCCTTATTCTGTCATCGCCCTCACCCTCCATCTCGAACAGCAGGGTAACTTTTCCGTCTTTACCAATGATAGTGATGGTTACATTCTTGTCTTCCCCGTTTTCGTTGCTTATTACAGCTTTTAACACGGTTTTTCCTTCTTTGTAGGCTACCGGCCAGTTACAGGTATCCGATTTGATGGTCCCAGTCATCTTATGCTCGTCGTTTCCGTTATCGACTGTTATGTTCAGGTCCGTTTTGCCAATAACAACTACCGCTTTTTCGTCATCTGTCCGGGTTACGCTACCGCCGGCATCAAGGTGTTCCGTCTTTGAGGTAGTAATCGTGAATTTTTTGCCGCATTGCCCAAAGCTTGCGGCGGTGGCTGCTATGAGCAGCGAAAGAATAATGGCGATTGTTTTCATGTGTTTTCTTTTTATGGTTTCTTATTGCTATAATTCGTTGTTGGATATTGGTTGCATTTATTTACCCGCCAGCAGTTCTTTCACCCCTTCGCACATTTTTCTTATCCTGTAGTAAGAGGCGGCGCCGTTTGTCATCTTGTCCAGCCTGATCTTTAATTTGCCGGGCGATTCTTTGATATAAAAACGGGTATTATCATTCAGCCTGGTATTGGCATCGATGTAATCGTTTTCCGACGAGCCCATTTGATCGGGGCTAATGTTTTTGTTGATGAAGTGTTCCACGCGCCCGGTTTCGTTCCGGTCGTAATGTGCGGTAAACGTATAGCTGTCGCGATCATCGTTCACGGTTATGGCAGTGTTATGGTCGTATACATTAAACCGGGCCCAAAACAGGAAAACACTTAAGGCTATGATGCTGAAGGTTGCAAAAATTACGCTGGTTTTCATCTTTAAATAATTTAAAAAGCTTTGTTTTGTAAAGATATGGGTTTAAGATGGTAATATGCAATACATAGTTCTATAAAAGATCATAAATTATTGATTTACAGTTAGTAATTTTTTTGATCTACACCCGGGAAGCCGCGTATTTTGTATGGATTGGAAAGACGTGTTATATGTGAAGAGGTGATACGGCTTAATTCGGGACCAATAAACAAATACAAATGGCGCCCGCAGAGGGGGTTAAAGCAGCCATAGCAGGTACCCCGCCAGCGCTCCGCCAATAATTACGAACGCACTGTTTAATTTTCGGAAAAGAAGTGTAACCGCAATCCCAGCAACCAGGATAAGGCTGGTTTTCCAGTCAGTTACGGATGATCTGCCCATTTCGACGCAAACGGCTGCGATCAATGCAATAGCAGCCACGTTTACCGCATCCAGGAAGGCAGACATCGCTTTTGATTTGCGGAGGAAGGAAACCAACGGATTCAAAAGGCCAACGAACAGGAATGAAGGCAAAAATATCCCAGCCGTTGCCTTTGCCGCGCCCGCCAGGCCGCCTAATTGCCAGCCTATAAACGTGGCTGAGGAAAATACAGGGCCAGGCGTAAATTGACCAACGGCAATAGCGTCGACCAGTGTTTGACGGGACAGCATACCCGTTTTTACCAGTTCCGAATCGAGAAAAGCAAACAGGACGTAGCCGCTTCCATAAAGGATGGCCCCGACTTTTAGAAATATCCAGAATACTTTCCAGTCTGAAAAATTACTGTGAAGGGTAGTTGCCGGCAAAAAAAACAGGGGGGAAAGCGCGTTGAACGTACCAATACTTTTTTCGGCATAAAATAAAGCTATTGCTAAAAAACCGGCGCCGAAAAGGATAAAAATTTCATTGATGCCTAAAATTGCCAAAACAGCGCATACCAACCCGATAACCAGCAGCTTGCTATTTTTTACGGCCTTTTTGCCGAGCGTGATCATTAATGAAACCACCACACCGATTACGGCAGGTTTTATGCCATAAATAAAGGGCTGTACTTGCGGCAAAGCCCCATATTTTTGGTAAGCCCAGGCAAATATCCCGGTGATAATTACGGCAGGGAGGATAAAACAGGCGCCGGCAACGAGCAATCCCCGCCAGCCCCCGCGTTCGCGGCCGCAATGCAGCGCCATCTCGGTGGAATTGGGGCCGGGGATAAGGTTTGTTGCGCCAATCAGGTCTAAAAAGTGTTCGCGGGTAAACCATTGGCGTTTCCGGACAACTTCCTCTTCCATCATGGCAATATGGACCGCCGGTCCGCCGAAACCGATGAAACCTAATTTAAGGAAAACGCGGGCAATCTCACCAAGGCTGTTTTTTTCTGCCATATCGCTCAAAAATAAGCTTCCCTTATTAAACTTAGGTAAACAGGTCGGGAGAGATACGTTTTAATAGCCTGATTATTGATTAAATGCGATCAGCAACTTGTGATTAATATGGTCTAAGTCTCAATATTTAAACCGACGATGGCTTCAGGCCGTTGGGTGTTGGGTACTTATGACCACGCAACAATTTCCTGAAATAACGGAAATGGGGACGGGAGCGGGATGGCCCCACAGCATCACCGGGAGTCATCAATTTCGGCGCTTTCCCTGAGCCCGGTTTCGAGACGGGCCACCTGAACTTATCCGTTTAATTCGATACAACCGGCGGATACAACAATCAGCGCAAACGCATTAAAAATGTTTTTTATAAGATTGTACGCCGTGACAGGAGGCAGGGAAGTAATTATGTAATAAAGCATAGCGCAGTATGAGGCGGTCATCCAAAACTGGAGCCGAAATTTTAATTTAGTAGCGATAACTGAAGGTTTCGCAATTATTAACAATTAAAAAAACTGCACTATGCTTAAGACAAATTTGCACAATTCGATTGACTTTAATGGTCAGATCTTTCACATCGGGCTTGATGTTCACAAAAAATCATGGGCTGTAACGATTCGCAGCATGGGCGTTCAAGTCGCTCATTTCACCCAGCCGCCAGGAGCAGATGCACTTGCAAGGTATTTGCAAAAAACTTTTCGGGGAGGGAGTTATTATTCAGCTTATGAAGCCGGTTTTTGTGGCACAGGTATCCACGAACAACTTTGCAAACTGGGTATAAAGAACATTGTGGTACATGCTGCGGATATTCCATCTACCGACAAGCAAAAGAAAAACAAAACGGACCTGCATGACAGCCGCGCAATTGCCGAGCACTTGCAAAAGGGCAACCTGGAAGGTATTTATGTATTGAGCCGGGAGCAGCAGGAATTACGCAGCCTGTTCCGTTTGCGCGAAGGCAAAGTCAAAGACGTAACCCGCGCCAATAACCGTTTAAAAAGCTGCATGGCATTTTTTGGCCTCGTGTTGCCTGAATCTATTAATAAAAAAGAATACCTGTCATTGAGAGCATTAGCATGGCTGGATAATTACCAAATGGTAACCTCGGCAGGCAGAATCACCTTGCAACAGTATGCCAGAGAATTGAAGTACCAGCGCACACAGCTTTATCAGCTGACTTGTTTATTGCGTAAGCAAATACAGGATACCGATACAAAGTCTTATGAATATCTGCTATCAGCCCCGGGCATCGGGGGGATCACAGCGATGGGATTAATGGCGGAAATCGGAGATTTCGGCCGTTTCGATGATCCTGATGAGTACTGTAGCATGCTGGGTTTATGCCCATGGGAAGATAGCTCGGGAGACACCATTAAAACTAAAGGTATGCAGCCACGGTGTAACCGCCACCTGCGCCCGCTGCTGATTGAAGCATCGTGGAAAGCTATTCGCAAATCACCGCTCTTGTTCGCCTATTACAGCAAGCATGCGGCCAGAAACAATAAGGCGGCAATTGTTAAAGTGGCCCGCAGGTTGGCGCTGATCGCCCGCGCTCTTGTCATCAAACAGCAGCTTTATCAGCCTGATTATTTAAAAGAAAAGAAAGAGGAACCAAAACCGGTTAAGGTCGCTTCAAAAAGGTTTTTTTCAGGCATTACGGAACAGCATGAAAACAAACAGCCAGGCAATATGTTTATGTCATGGCCTGGCTGATATGCTTTATCCGGCTGTAATATCCCTGGCAGGTTGCTCCTCAGCAGAGCCGGCTTCCGTTTCTTACAGCAATATAAATGTATAAACGAATGTTAAACTTTTTGGTATTACATAAAATAAAAATCTCAAAGACTTAAAGAGGAAAACGCAAAAAAGCGATGGTATTAAATTACCCTGTGGAAGTATTCGTACCTCTTTTTTATTTCAAACAATTACTGGCGGCCCCCACTTAAGGGATGACCGCATATAGCAGTCGGAGGTTCTTTTTGTATACCGAAATAAAAACAATAACTTTATGTGATCTTAAAATCTCATACCTGTCCTCTTTGCTTTATACATAGCAATCGCTTTTAAAGAGGAGGCTCCGCTGGAGCCCTAAGAAAAACCGACTTTCCTATAAACAGGATGCTCCTCTGGAGCTATAAACTAATATCGTTGGTCGACTCCAGAGGAGTCGCCTGTTTATAGGGTAAAAAAAACTAATTTAGGCTCCAGCGGAGCCTCCTCTTGCTGAGAAGATTTTAAAAGCGATTTCCCTGTGACAGGAGGTGACTTTGACGTGTGGAAGGAATTCCTCAATTATACTGAAAAACATTGAAAATCAGCGCGTTACGGGCGTGTATTTAAAATCAAAATCCTGTAATAATTGATTATCAGGCACTTATAAAAATGCGTCAATTTATTTTTAATGGAACATTCTGATAATGAGCGTGTTTCACAATGTTACAGATGTTCCGTGTTTAAAATGGAACGCTTCGGAACGCTTGCAGCGCTACCCGTTCTTGTTCTTTAAATGCCCCTTTTTCTCTAAATTGACCTCAATTAGCTTAAAATTATTTTAATGCGTCTGCCCTGATACAACAATTACTTTGTCGCTAAAATCGGCGTTTTCTTTGTTGGTGGCAGAAAGGGGAAAAAGTAAAACATGAAATAAAAAAGAAGGCGGCATCCGGGGCCGCCTTCGCTATTCATTGTGTTTAATAGTCAATCGGGGTAGGGTTTCGTATTAAACCTAAAATAAATGCTATCACTGCAATGATCAGCAGTGTATAGATCAACCCGCCTGCCGAATAAGCAAACACGCCTATCGCCCATCCTATCACCAGGATAACTGCGATAATATAAAGAAGTGATCTCATGATTATATTTTTTTTAGTTATATTAATTGTTCGTGTAAAATCGTGCCATGCCGCGTGCCCCTGTTAAATTGCCTTTATGTGTTTGTAAATTGTTTGTTATTGCCTACAAAATCCACTGCTTTGTTTATTTTTACGGCCAATAAAAAGACATGAAACTTACCCTAAAGCAACTCACGGCAGGTTTATTCCTGGTTACTATATTTTTTTCCTGTAAAACTTTAAAACCGATAGCCCCGGAATCCACGGCTGTGGAGATCCCTAAAATTGTCCAGCCCGTTTCAACCATTGATGTGCCGGTATCGGCTGATATGAAAAGCTATATCACCCAAGCGGAAAATTCCGTACCAACCAAGTTTGCCGACAACCAGCAACCCTGCGGCGGGCTGCGCTATTCGTACACGTTTACGCGCACGCCGTTTATCATCACCGGCAGCAATAATATTGTCAACCTGAAATTTACGGGCAGCTACGGTATCGCCGCTTCTTACTGCGCTAAGTGCGGCAACCTTTTTGGCAACGGGCCGCAATGCCTGGTGCCCGTTTTGTCGGCGCAATGCGGTATGGGTGGCGAACCGCCGCGCAGGATGGAAATTGCTTATCAATCAACCATCAGCGTGCTGCCGAATTATCATTTGAAATCAAAAACAGTTTTATACCCTGATCCGAAACCGATAGACCGTTGCAACATTATTTTTGGGAACATCGACGTAACCGACCGGCTGGTTGGCTACCTGAAAGGCCCTTTAAACAACCTGGGCGGCCAGGTTGACACCAAAATAGCTGCCTTCAGCCTGAAACCCATGTTTGACCAGTTGTGGAAAAACATGTCGGAAGAGTATAAAGTCGGCGACGTTGGGTTTTTGAATATCAACCCGCAATCGGTGTGCCTCAGCAGTTTCAGCCTGAACGGGTCGGTGCTGAATTTTTCGGTAGGTTTAACCGCGAAGCCGGTAGTAACCCTGGTGAGCGCACAGCAGCCTGCAACGCAGCTGCCTCCGTTAAGCAATTATGCACCGGCAAACGGCTTTAATATTTACCTGGACCTGCTTGAGAATTACGACCACCTCACCAGCGTTGTAAGCCAGCAGGTGGCCGGCCAGGGCGTTAAGGTAGCCGGCAACGAATTTGACGTGCAGAGTGTGAAAATTTATGGTATCGGAAGCAAAATAGCGATGATGGTGGAATTCAGCGGGACAGCGAGCGGCGTTATTTACCTGGTGGGTACACCCACCTATGATACCGCCACGCATGAACTTTCGTTCCCCGATCTGACTTTCGACCTGCAAACACGCGCCTGGATGCTAAAAACGGCCAAATGGATGTTTAACGGCGCCATAACCGAAGCAATCAAAAAACGATCGATGTATAATTGCTCAAAATTTATTGCAGACAGTAAAAAGAACATCGAAAGCCAGATGAGCCGCACCTTCGATAATGGCATCCACTCAGATGTGACCATAAGCAACCTTGATATTATGCAAATTTACCCGACTGCTGAAAAATTGATCGTGCGGACGCTATCTACCGGGCAGATCAAGGTTAAAATGAAGATGTAAGGATATGAAAACGTACAGATAGTTGAAGATTGCCGGTTTGTACAACGCCCCGTTTTCGGAAAATTGAAAATAATTTTTCACCGCAGTTTGGTTTGTTTCACCTATTTGATACACGTTATAGTTAGCATATTGCATCTCAATTGTTTTCAAAATGAAACAGAAAAGCTGCACATTGTTGACGCTTGTGGCATGTCTATTATTGTTCAATTCCTGTCTAAAAAATAATGCCATCTCTGATCCTCAAATTACTGCAACAAATATCTCATTGAAGTTCGGCGGATACCTTTATACCAGTACAGTTGCCAACGCTGTTTACAATAAAATACAAAACACTATGTCGATTGGGGGCGCATTCGGCAGCTACTCGTATGTGAATTTGGTCCTTACCGATGTGCATGTTGGCACATTTGATTTATCGGGTGGTAACGCATCACTATCTTTTCAAACCGGCGCTAATGGGCCGGATAGTTATGTAAGCATATCAGGAAGTGTTATAATAACTGAATTTACTCCTGCTGTAATTGAGGGTACATTTCAATTCACTGGCGTTGATTCGCTGAATGTTTCACGGCAAATTACCGAAGGGCAATTCATTACGAGTTACACCATGTAATAAACGTCAATCAATTCCAAAGGCGTGGCGTTACAGGATCAATCAAACTCGTCCATATCGAAATCCTTTGATTTCTTTTCCCAACCTTTATTTTTAAAAACATTGTAACTGACAGCAAATCCGATGGATGGACCGGCGATAAGGATCATATACTTGCCTAATACAGAAACAGCCTGTTCCGCGGAATGATTTGGAGGATTGGCGATAAACAGATAGATAAAGAGAGCAACGATGGCCAACGTAATAAGTGACACCGAAATTAACGCTGCGTACTTTTTGGGGCTTGGCGTAAACAGGCAGCTCAAAAAAACCGGAACGCTGAAAATGATAATAATCTCGAAGACGCGGAAAGCGAAAGAGAATGAAAAGCTATAACCGGGCGGGTCGGTATCAAAGGTAACCAAAACGTAAAGCAACCCGAACGCCACCGCAAATGCC
The DNA here is from genome assembly GCA_013285685.1 of Bacteroidota bacterium. GTDB lineage: Bacteria > Bacteroidota > Bacteroidia > Sphingobacteriales > Sphingobacteriaceae > Mucilaginibacter. The sequence continues at coordinate 61,935 of JABDHD010000002.1, read as the reverse complement.
AGCGGTATGCCAAATATCCAGCGCAATACATTCATCGTTTTTCCGGCAGGTTTTGGCATGGGTTATTATTCTGAATAGCGTGCTTTGGTTGTAAAATCGAATTTAATATTCTTCCTGAATTTCCGGCACTACTGATTCGCGGTTCCAGCCTTTGTTTTTGAAAACGGCATAACTGATGCCGAAACCGATAGACCCGCCGGCAAAGAATCCTATATAGGCAGCGATATTGTTAACTGTGAACGAATTAAAGAAGTCCTGGGGCGAAGAGATGAAAATGTAATATAACACCACAACGATAAAAGCCGTCACGATGACTACACCGATCAACGCCGCATATTTTTTTGGGCTGGGCGCAAACAGGCTGCTTAAAAATATGGGTAGGGCAAATGAGAAGGCAATTTCGAACTCGGTAACCGCCATGTACATATAGTAATTGTGAAAATATAGCTCCAGGCTGCCTTGCCGGGAAATCAGCATCAACTCACCAACGGTAATGGCAAAAGCCAGCGGTATGCCGAATATCCAGCGCAGGACCTTCATTGTGCTTTTGGCGGGTTTTGCCATTAGATGGTGGCTAATAGAGATTGAGATGATAAAAATATATTAACCGTTAATTTAAACAAAATATTCAGCTCATCTAATTCTGACGGCTAATCAATTCTTCCAAAATCTTTACCTTTGGCAAAAACCTACGATTATGCAATATTGGCTCGTAAAATCAGAACCCGAAAAATATAGCTGGGAAAAATTTAATAAAGATGGCCGCACCTTTTGGGATGGCGTACGCAATTACGCCGCCCGCAACAACATGCGCGCCATGAAGGAAGGCGACCTGGTGTTTTTTTACCATAGCAATGAGGGCAAAGAGATCGTCGGCATTGCCAAGGTAGTAAAAGAGGCTTACCAGGACCCGACCACCGATGATACCAACTGGGTAGTGGTAGAACTTTCGCCGGTTGAGCCGCTGAAAAACCCGGTAACACTGGCACAGGTGAAGGCCGAACCTTTTTTAAAGGATTTGGAACTGGTGCGCCTGGGCCGTTTATCGGTAAGCGCGGTTAAGCCTGCGGAGTTTGATAAGATACTGGAGATGAGCCGGTAGAGCCAAGTCTTAAGTCTAAAGTCTTGAGTCGAAAGTCAAATCTGGTCTTTTCAAAAAAATCATTGCGATTCTTTACCCGGGTACAACAACCGGAATGCATTAAAGACCGCCTGGTGGCTTATTGTGGCATGATTTTCCTTCGGCAGGTAGTCAAAAAAAACCTCCACCTGTTTGTTTTCTGATGATTTCAACTTATCGGCAAGCAGCCTGGCGTCATCTTCCATTACATGTGGCACCTTCGCTGGCCAAACGCCTTCCTTACCAACGCCGACATACACCTTGATGGGTGCTGCTGGGCTTACCTGGTTGAGTTTTAGCAGTGATCCGTTATCCCACCATAAACTTGGGCTTACAATAATATATTGCGTAAAGAGCGATGGCCGCTTTAATACTATTTCAGTAACCAAGACACCGCCGAGCGATTCGCCAATAATGGTTTTAGCGGCGGTTGTTTTGTATTTTTTGTCGATAAAGGGAATTAGTTCTTTCCCTAAAAAGGCTATGAATTTATCGGAATGGCCGCTGGTAGGGTAGGCGGCTTTATCCTCAGGCAGCGTAGTGGGGTAGGTAAAATCGCGCCTGCGGTCAACATTGGCAATGCCTACAACAATGGTTTTTGGCAATCGGTTTATCCACTCAAAGCTGTTAAACTGCACCAGGCCTACGATATGAATAAAATCTTCGTCGGCGCCGCCATCCAACAGGTAAATCACCGGGTAACGGGCAGTATCGTCCGGATCGTAGCCATCCGGCAAGTAAATATTGAGTATGCGGTCTTCGTTCAGTTCACTCGAGTGCATGGTGATAATTTTACCCAGCACAAATGGCTTTTCGGTGTTTTTGCTTTGCGCATAAGCCGCAAATGCACCAAATGCAAGTAAAATAAGCGTTAAAATAAATACTGTTAACATCACGGCTTTACTTTTACGTGCTGTGTTTATTTCCGGATGTCTCATCTTACCAAATAAATTAATCGGTATCCCCATAAAATGAAACCTCCTTTAATATTGCGTTTTTGCCGGCGGCCCGTGACAAGTACAAATAAGAAAACCCAAATGCGTATCCCGATTCAGAAATAATAAAATCAGGGATTTTGTCACCGTCCATATCTCCGGCGAATTCTATTTCTACTTTGGTCGACATATCACCCCCGCCGCCAAACGATACATCCGGCGGAAGCGACGCAAGCAACTGGTTAAAATAGCCGTCCCTTACTTTCGCCAGTAAAAAAAGCTTGTAATTAAAAATCCTCCCGTTTTTTTTAAAGCCCGTGGTATACAGGGTGTATTTAACCCCATAGTATTTAAATTCAAGCTTTTGGCCCGCATAATACAATCTTGTTGATAGCAAAGCCTTTTTTACCGGCCCGTTTGCTACATCTTTAGCGCCGTTTATTAAAATTATATTGGTGTCTTTATTATCACAATTAACCAGCCAACCTGTCTTTTGGTTTTTATCTTCATCCAGTTCTGAATGATCCCGTTTCAGCCGTAGCTTTGTATTGCTGATATAGAACCGCGTTTTCGATTCAAATAAGCCCTTCCATTGCAGCTTTGCACTTTTGGGGCCAACAAAAGTCTGTTGGTTATAACTGCCGCACCCCAATGTTTTTATGCCGTTGTTGAACTGCCCGGGATGATTTGTCAAAACCTGTATTGTGCCGGCAGGAATGATAACGTCGGGTATGGTGTCATCGGGAATGGCGAGCGTATCGCAGTTCAGCGAAATAATATTTGTGATTCGTTTTTTAGCGACAGATAAAATTGCTTTGATGTTTTTGTTTTTTGGATTAGGGGTTACCGCCCGCCCGCCCGGCGCCAGGATCATCACTGCTAAACCATATGTCAAAAGGTATTTCACCGGCAAACTTCTGAAGGGCAATTTATAAAGATATTTGTTAAGGCCGCCTTTAAAAAATCAATACAAAAAACCCGTTCTTTGCATTGCAAACAGCCAAAGCAATTGATGAAATACCGGGGTTTTAAAGGAATACAAATGGCGATATGTTCCGGTTGGATCACGCTGTTCTTTTGCGCACCGCATCAATCAGAAGCGCAATCACCCTTTAATAACTTTGCCAATTTATTTACACAACCGAAATCATACATTGCCAATTATACTCATACCGCGCCGGTTATTGACGGCGATATCAGCGATGCTGTTTGGCAGCAGGCCTCATGGACCGATGATTTTCGCGATATTGAAGGGGACCTAAAACCAAACCCGCCGCTGCGTACCCGGGCCAAAATGCTTTGGGATGACAGCTGCCTGTATATTGCTGCTGAGATCAGCGACCCGAATGTTTGGGCGTACCTGAAACGGCATGATGAGGTGGTATTTCACGATAATGATTTCGAAGTTTTTGTCGACCCAAACAATACCACACATCAGTATTTCGAACTGGAGTTTAACGCCCTCAACACCGTTTTCGACTTGTTTTTAAACAAACCATACCGCAATGGCGGTAACGCAATGATCAACTGGAACGCGGAGGGCCTGCGGTCGGCGGTGAAGGTACAGGGTACGCTGAATGACCCTTCGGATACTGATAAAGGCTGGACAATCGAAATTGCAATTCCATTCAGGGCGATCAGCATCGGCAACAATGTGCAGGTGCCCGTTGACGGCACTTTATGGCGCATCAATTTTTCGCGGGTGGAATGGGATACTAAAACCGAAAACGGAAAGTACGTGAAACTGAAGGATGGCGCCGGGCATAACGTGCCCGAGCATAATTGGGTATGGTCGCCGCAGGGTGTGATAAATATGCATTACCCTGAACGATGGGGTTATTTGGCATTTAACAAAGATGTTACAGTAAAAAAGACGTTCGCCTTACCCTATGCGGAGGAACAAAAGCGATATTTATGGCTGATTTACTACCAGGAAGAACGCTGGAAAAATGAGCATGATGGCTATGAGGAGTCGTGTGAAAAACTTGGACTGAACAGTACCGTCACGATAAACGGCCATGTTAATACGCTTAAAATTGAAGCCACCAAACACCAGTTTATGGCGCTGATAACTGACGAAAGCGACAATATTACCTGGAGCATTAACCAGGAGGGCCTGGTAGGCCGATTGAAATAGTTAATGGGGCCACAAAAGAAATCGAAGACTTACGAAGTCTTTGAGACTTCGTAAGTCTGGCAAAACAGGAATTAGTTTTAAATGAATAAAAGAGAATTTATAAAAGCCGGCTTACTGGCTGGCCTGGCGACGCAATTGCCAGGTGGCAGCAAGGCCATGGCGCCGGCTGCCGGCAAAAAAAGGCACAAGCTAAAAAATTGGGTATGGGTTAGTCCGAACCTAAAGGATACCGATGATGATTTGAAGACCCGTTATGCGGCCTGGAAAACAGCCGGAATTACCGGGATATTTTTTGAGGCCGACAGCGAAATGCATTTCCGCGCAGCGAAAGCCCTGGGGTTGGAGGCGCACCGCTGGATGTGGACCTTTAACCGGGCTGAACAGGTAACCACACACCCTGAATGGTACAGTAAAAACCGCAATGGTGATTCGTGCGCAGATAAACCTCCGTATGTAAATTATTACCGCTGGCTATGCCCCAGCCGCCCCGAGGTACAGCAATACCTGGAGCAGCAGGTAAACGATATTTTAGATAAAGACTATATCGATGGCATCCACCTGGACTACGTGCGGTATTGCGACGTGGTACTGCCGGTTAACCTTTGGGCCAAATATAGTATTGTGCAAACCAGCGAACTGCCGCAATATGATTATTGCTATTGCGAAGTCTGCCGGGCTAATTTTAAAGCACAATATGGAATTGAGCTTTCGGATATTGAATATCCTGAAGCAAGCCTGTCCTGGCGTTTGTTCAGGTACAATAACATCATCAGGGTGGTAAACAGTTTGTCGGCCATCGCACATCAGCATAAAAAACTAATCACGGCGGCAGTTTTCCCAACGCCTGAAGTTGCCCGGCGCAACGTCCGGCAGGACTGGACCAATTTTAAGCTCGACGGCGTGTGCCCGATGATCTATCATGGTTTTTACAAAGAAAAAGTAACGTGGATTGGCGATGCCGTTGCCGAGGGGGTACATTTCCTGGCGGGTGAATTTCCGCTGTACGCCGGGCTTTATCTTTCCGATTTTAAAAGTGATGACGAACTGCGGCAGGGCATACAGTTGGCCTTAAAAAATGGCGCGGCGGGGGTGTCCTTTTTTGGAAATCCTGAGCAGCGGGTTTTGGATATTTTGAAGGTGGAGACCTCGGATTGGCGACCCTGAGCACGTACGGAAAACTGCCTTAAACAGAGGATGATTTTTTTGCAGAGACGCGCGATATATCGCGTCTTAAACCAAGAATCAAGCGCCGCCCCGGAAAGCTTGCTACCTGTCAGTGGCAGACGCGAAGTATCGCGTCTCTACATTTAAAACTTGCCGTAAAAATTTGAAATGTCAAAGTAAACATCCGTATTTTTGCCATCGGCCGTAGTGATATGGATAACATCGTAAGGTTTGTTGTTGTGATTAATCAGTGCCTGCCCGTTCACCTTCGAGCCGGGATATTTATCGCGTATCCAGGCGTATTCCGCGTCGACCCCGGCGCCTTCACTGGTTTCTTTAATAAAAATTGCTTTTTCAAACGACGAGCCGTCGGCTGCAGCACTTGCGGCCGCTGTACCGGCCTGTGCCACTTTTTTGTGGCTGGCGCACGACGTTGCCAGCAGGCTGATTGCGAAAAGGTAAATAATGGCTTTCATAATGCTAGTTTTTTTAGGTAAGATGATTTTTTCAGGGAAATTCCATAAACCCATTGTTGGAATTTTTGTCACCATCACCACCCAAAAATGTCACACCCGCACGCGTTTATCCCGGATGAAGAATATAAATTTGAATCGCAATCAAAAATGACAAACACCATAATTTATTCACTGACCAATAAACACCAAAAACATGGCAAGCGTAGCAATCTATCTCAATTTTGCGGGTAACACCGAAGAGGCTTTTAACTTTTACAAAACGGTATTTGGTACCGAATTTTTAATGCCGCCAATGCGCATGGGCGATATGCCAGCGCCAGAAGGCGCGCCTGCTATGTCGGAAAAAGACAAGAACGCCGTGATGCACGTTTCGCTGCCCATCCTGGCAGGCACGGTGATCATGGGCACTGACATGCTGGAAAGCATGGGGCATAAACTGATCGAAGGCAATAACGTTACCATCAGCCTGCAGCCGGACAGCAATGCCGATGCTGACAAATTTTTCGCTGCGTTGTCAGAAGGCGGCTCGGAAATTGCGCCGATGCGCAATGAATTCTGGGGCTACTGGGGATGCGCTAAAGACAGGTTCGGCATCCGCTGGATGTTTAACGTGATGAAAGCAGGGCAGTAGTTTCCTCAAGGCCAACTCTCAATTTTTATCGCTTATAGCCGGGCAGGTAACAGCATTGATTCGATTGACTATTTTTCTTCGTCGAAGAATAGCGCTTTCAACTCCGTTGCATCGTCCGGCTTCATCTTTCCCGCCAGGATCAACCGCAGCTGGCGGCGGCGCAGCGCGCCATCATATAAAACCATATCTTCAATGGTTTCGGGTATTAACTCCGGAACAGGGATGGTGCGGCCATTTTGGTCCAGCGCCACGAAGGTATAATACGCCTCGTTGCTTTTTATCCGGGAGCCGGTAGGGATATTTTCGGCCCAAACATCCAGGCGCACCTCAAGCGACGTAGTAAAAGCCCTTGATACTTTTGCTTCGATGGTGATCACGTCGCCAAGCTTGATGGGCTGTTTAAAGGAAACGTTATCCACCGATGCCGTTACCACAATGCGGTTACAATGCTTCTGTGCCGATATGGCTGCCGCAATATCCATCCAATGCAGTAAACGCCCGCCCATTAAATTATGCAGCGTGTTGGTATCGTTAGGTAATACCAACTCATTCATTACGGTGTGTGATTCTTTGGGCGTTTTTCCTTTCATTATGCAGATTTTGTGCAAAGATACTGTTTGAGGTGAAAGGTAAAAGGCAAAAGGTGAAAGGGATGAGGCGGGGAGTTTAACTAAAGACCTTACTTCACTTTTTTAAAGCCGAACCGCGCCTTAATAACCTGGTTTAAAAAAGTACCCTTTGAGCTTGCCTGCTTCATCTGTTCATAAACTTTTAGCGGCACGTTTTTGTAGTCGTAAACGCTGCCTGATACAAAAAATACCCTTAAGATATGGGTATCCGCATCATAATTCATCGATGAAACAACAGACGATGGCATAACAGGAGTACAACAACTTGTGTGCCGGAATTCGCTGGCCTGAATCAGCGTTGGGCTTAGTTATCACATGTGCCCGGTGAAAACTGAAAGCGGCTATTATTAAAATTGATGGCATGGTGGTCCCTAAACCAGGTTCTTCCCAAATAGTTGATGGTGACCCCAAATCCAAGCACCAATTTGTCACCTTTTCTTAACAGGGCAAGTGGGTTGCGATATAGTGTTTTGTCGGCGCCATCGGCAAAGATATAGTCGGCAAACAACGTGTCTTTTGTAAATTTTCCTTCGATTTCGCCGTGATCAAATTCTTTTTCCACGGCCATTGGTTCCGGTTCTGCATATTTTATAGTTAACCTGCCCTGGATTTTACCATCCGGCGCCGTTTTGTATTTTAAAAAAGCGCTGTCTTTTTGATAGAAGGCCATGAAACAGCGTTCAGGGTTTTGGTTAAGCTTGTAGCTATCGGCGTGAACCGGAGGGGAGTTTTTATGATGATTGCAACTATACAATAAAGCCGTCAGCAGGAAGATCAGCATATAAACGTTATTTCTCATCTCTCAATTTTTACCATTTATCATTCCGGCCGTCCGAAATACAAAACGTAGCCATCAGCGTCGGCAACCTCAAATCCAAGCAAACGGTCGCCGTTAACTGCGAGGGGTTTTCTGAAGGCTACGCCACGCGATTGGTATTCTTCAAATAACCTTTCCGGATCGGCGGTGGAAATGTAGGCATCCCAGGCTGCCCAGGGATGGCGGGCGGGATTAGGCAGCGGTTTTACGTCGGGAGCAATGCCTTTTAGCATGATAGAAATATTATCCCGGCCGACGATAGCCCAAAACGGGTCGCCGTCCGGGCCGATGAACTGCACTTCAAATCCAAGCTGATCAACATAAAATGAAACCGACGGTGCCAGGTTTTCAACAATGAAAAAAGGCATGATATGGGTGAGATTTGCCATTGTTGGGATTTTGCTTGTTGAAAAATGGATTGTTTACCGAATATTCAAAAATAACGATTTTTGGACCGAAACAGCTGCCGGATGTAATGCAAATTGTCGCTAACCGGCTAGTTTTGGCTAAAGCCGCTTGACGCTCTGTTTCCTGTCCGTCCCTTAAAAGGGACGGCAATGAATAGCCCTTTTTACTTTCATTGCCGTCGGTTTTAACCGACGGATAAAAGAGTTGCCAAGATGAGGCTTTAGCCAAATTCCGCAGGCTGCATAAGCTAAGCCTCAATTGTCCTGCATATTACTTCGTTTTCACAAACTTCAGGTGCATTACCCTGCCGCTGTTCACTTCAAAACCGGTTACCGCGTTTTTACTGTTGCGGGTAACCACAAGATGGTTCATCCACCAGTTATCGTTAAGCAAATCATTGCTGCCTGCGAAGGTCAGTTTTTGATCATCGTATTTGGCATTGGTTAAATATAGCTGGTGATCCTTTAAAACGATCTGGTAATTGCAATCCAGCTCCGGGCTGTAATAGGTGCCGGTGTACGGTTGCAGCGCCTGGTCATCCTTGATCACGGTTTTAGCATATCGGCTAAAATAGAGCTTATCGCCAGGAGTGGTCACCGCAAAAGCATTACTGTTATCCGCGCTGAATTTAAATTTTACTTCGGGTGCGTAAAACATGCAATAAGTGCGCACGGAGTCTTTAATTAATAAATATGCATCAGCGCCAACGTGGTAAAACAGGCTGTCGTTTTTTAGTTCAAGGCTTAAAATAGTGCCTTCGGGAGTAATATAATCGCCAGGCATCTTTTTCAAAAACGGCAGGTCTTCGGCTGCGGCCTTTCCTGTTTTTGGTTTTTGAGCGGCTTTGGCGGCCGTGGCAGTTTTGTCCTTGACAAACAGGTCGGCCAATTCATTAGCCTTGCCGCTGACATTGATATCGCCCAGGTTGCTCAAAACAATAACCCCAATTTTCAGATCGGGAAAAATAATGACATTAGTACGATAACCCGCATCGGCTCCATTATGCGAGTACCGTTTATTGCCTTTATAAAGATCATTGCTGATGCCCATCGCGTAGTCGTTCACGGTGCCGTCGTTCAAACGGCCTTTTGTCGTGAGCGTCTCAATATCCTGCTTGCTTCCTACTTTGTATTGATAAAAATTCATCTCCCATTTGGCCAGGTCTTCCACATTGCTGAACAGGCTGGTGGCGCCCGCAACGGAGTAGCTCAGGATAGCGTTGCTATAATGAGTGCTGTCTTTCCTGTCGTACGAGTAGGAACGTCCCGGCTCAATTTCTGTGTAGTCGTCGTGGATATGAGTGGCCATCATGCCGAGGGGTTTAAAGATCACCGAATCGGTAAACCGGCGCAGGCTTTTGCCTGAAACCGTTTTAACGATCTCGGCCAGCAGTGTAAACCCGCTGTTGGAATACATAAATTTTTCGCCGGGTTTAAAGTTGAGCGCCTGTTGCTTGCCCAATATTTTGATGATCTGCTCCTGGGTGATCACATCATCCAGGCGGGTGCCCGCAGTGGCCAGCAGTTGCCATTGGTCGCGCACGCCGCTGGTGTGGTTCAGTAAGTTGCGTATGGTAATGGTAATGCCCAGGTTAGGGAACCAGGGCAGGTATTTGCGGATATCGTCATCGAGGTTGAGTTTACCCTGTTGTGCCAGCAGCACGATGGAGTAAGCGGTAAACTGTTTGGAAACCGAAGCCATGTGAAACAGGGTTTTGGGCGTGTTAAGTATTCCATATTCCAGGTTGGCCAGGCCGTAACCTTTAGCAAATATGAGCGAATCATTACGCACGATGCCTATCGCGCAACCCGGGCTGCCCGGCTTATCCCATTGTTTAAACAGGGCATTTATCTTCTTTATCGTGGAGTCGGGTAGGGTTTGGGCGCCGGCATTTGCGACAAAGGCAATAAAAAGGGCGGCAGCTAAAACAGCTGATTTGATAGGGCGCATGTGTGAGTTGTTATGACTGGAATTGGATTATTTTACTGTATAAGCCTTCCCGCGAATATCAAAATGCCCGGTGGGCTTAGTCCTATTCAAAAATAGTGGATTTATTTAATCCCCAAAGCCTTGACGCCACAATTATAAACCCTAAATTTAAAACGCAGGATAATAGTCGCCTGCTTTAAATCTGAGTAAATGAAGCTAAGTAAAATATTTAACCGCACAGGTGCGTTGGTTTTCGTCATATGGGCAGTAAACCCGGCCATGGCCCAGCCGCCAATCCGCGATCCGCATACGCCGGGTTATGTATCGGCAACCGAATTGCCGGATGGCGCCATTCCTTCGCCCGGCGCCAATGGAAATTTTATTATCGGCCCCACACATGATCCTGCACTGGAATCGACGGTACAGGTCAACGTACCGCAGGGGACCATATTCCATTTTACAATGGATTCAAAGGATAGCAAAATTTACCCTGGCATTGCCCGGGAACCGCATACCTTCGGCGTACCAGATACCGCAAACCCGGCTAAGCTAATCGTCACTACGAGCCATCCGGCGCCATACACCCGCCAGGTGGCCGTGTATGTTCCAAAACAGTATGTCGCAGGTACAGAGGCGCCGTTTATCGTTGGCGCTGACGGGCCCGACAATTTGCTTTTTACGGTATTGGACAACCTGATTGCCGAAGGCAAAGTGCCGGCGATGATCGCCATCTCTATCGGTAATGGCAGCGGCGATGCCCAGGGCAGCGAACGCGGCCTGGAATACGATACCATGAGCGGCCTGTATGCCGAATTTGTTGAAAGCGAAGTACTGCCGCTGGTGGAAAGCAAGTGCCAGGTAAAACTAACCAAAGACCCTGACGGCCGTGCGACCATGGGCGGAAGTTCGGGTGGATCATGCGCCCTGATCATGGCCTGGTACCACCCGGAATGGTATCACCGCGTACTTACCTGGTCAGGTACTTATATCAATCAGCAATGGCCCTGGAACCCGGAAACACCCCACGGCGCATGGGGTTTTCACCAGGACATCATCCCAAAAAGCCAGCGCAAACCCTTGCGGATATGGATGGAGGTAGGCGACCAGGACCTTTTTAATCCAAACGTAATGCGCGACGACATGCACGACTGGGTGCTTGCTAATGAAAATATGGCCAAAGTACTGGCCGCTAAGGGCTATCCCTACCAGTTTGTTTTTGCCCGCAATGCCAGGCATGTTGATTATAAAGTAAAGCAGCAAACATTTCCCGAAGCGCTGGAGTGGCTTTGGAAAGATTATCAGCCGGCGAAGGTGAGGTAGTGACGAATGCGGCGACTATGTCAAACCGGCGGAGAATAATTTCTCCGCCGGTTTTTTATTTCTACTGATTTAAATTTTTTTTTAAAAAATTTGCGAAACCGAACAGTTGCGTATATATTTGCAACCGATTGGTTTCGTGAATTAAATGGCAGCATAAATGAGGAGAGATATTTACCAGGCAATTGCCGACCCGACCAGACGGGCAATCATAGCCTTAATTGCTTTACAGGCTATGACGCCGAATGCCCTTGCCGAACATTTCGACACTACCCGGCAGGGAGTTTCAAAACACCTGCGCATTTTGACGGAGTGCGAACTGATAAAACAGGAACATAAAGGCAGGGAAATTTACTATCACCTCGAAATAGACAAAATGAAAGAAATTGACAAATGGCTTGAGCAGTTCCGCAAAATTTGGGAAACCCGTTTCAGCCAACTGGACGATCTATTATCAACCATAAAAAAACAGAAAAAATGAACAGCGATCCTCTATTTGATTTTTCGGTCGACAAGGAAAACAAGACCGTTTACATGACACGTGAATTTAACGCTGACCTGGAACTGGTTTGGGAAGCGTGGACAACCGCCGAATTGCTCGACCAATGGTGGGGGCCTAAACCCTTTGTCACCAAAACAAAAGTGATGAATTTTGAAGTCGGTGGCCGCCGGTTTTTTGCGATGGTAAGCCCGGATGGGCAGGAGCGTTGGTTTGTTCAGAAGTATACTGCCATCAGCCCAAAAACCAATTTCAAAACCTACAATACGTTTGCAGACGCGGATGAAAACCGCGAATTGCCGGGTTCTGACTGGGACTATACTTTCAGCGAACAAAACGGCACGACAAAAGTCAGCATTACCGTTTATAACGAATCATTTGCCCGAATGGAAAGGATGATTGAAATGGGCGCCATCCAGGGATGTGCAGCGCAATTCGAAAACCTGGACGAATTATTGGCAACTTTATCTCAAAAATAATAAAAGAAAATTCACAATCGCTCTGATAATGTGGATACTAAAAACAGAAGAGTGCAAGTAGAAAAACTAACAATTTAAAAATAAAAATTATGAAAGCAATCAATCCCTGGATTAACTTCAATGGAAATGCCGAAGAAGCATTCTCTTTTTACAAATCAGTTTTTGGCGGCGAGTTCACAAAGATCGTTCGCTTCAAGGACATCGCAAGCGCCGAATTTCCGATACCAGAAAGTGAGGCAAACAAAATAATGCACATTGCTCTCCCTATTGGTAAACATAATGTGTTAATAGCCAATGATGTTCCCGAATTTTTGGGACGGGTAAACGAAAACGAAAACAGGTCTAAAATAGCGATCAGTGCTGAAAGTCGTGAAGAAGCAGATAAATTATTTGATGGACTATCGGCAGGCGGAGCTGCTGAAGGGCCGATTGGCGACAGTCCCTGGGGTTCATACGGAGGAATGTTTAGAGATAAATATGGTATTGAATGGATTGTGGAATTTGACGGACAATAACAAAAATCAACAAAATGAGAAAATTAGTCTTCGCGATCAACATGTCCTTAGATGGCTGTGTCGACCATACCAAATTCTATCCCGATGAAGATACGTTTGCGTATTTTACGCAGCTCACGCGGGATGCCGATACATTTTTATACGGGCGTATAACTTACCAGTTGATGGTTCCTTATTGGCCTGATGCAGCGAAAGAAGACCCTTCTGACGAATTTGCCCAGGCATTTGATGCTGTTGAGAAAATTGTTGTTTTCTCGCAATCATTGGACAGCGCTGACGACGAAAAAACGACAATTGTCCGTACGGACCTCAAGGACGAAGTGCTTAAATTGAAACAACAACCAGGCAAAAATATTTTTACCGGTGGTGTAGACCTTGCTTCACAACTGGCAGCCCTTGGGCTGATCGATGAATATCATTTTGTGATCGTCCCGATAGTTGTCGGAGAAGGAAGACGGCTGTTTGAAGGGATCAACCTGCAGGAGAAATTAAAATTAAAACTGGTTGAGTCGACGGTTTTTAAGTCGGGGGCTGTTGTGTTGCGGTATGTGAAATAGCGGCGGGATAATCTGGCGGGCCACGCGCAGCGCGGGCGCGAAATTTATTACCAACCTAATTTTGAGAAGATGAAAGAGCTGGACCATTGGCTGGAACAATTCAGGAAGATTTGGGAAAGCCGCTTTAAACAATTAGACCAGGTGTTATTAACCATCAAAAAAAATAAGAAATGAAAAACAGTTTGCTATTTGATTTTACCGTTGACAAATCATCCAACACGGTATTTATAAAACGGGAATTTGAGGCTGACCAATCAGCAGTTTGGGATGCTTTTACAAAACAGGAGATACTTGACCAGTGGTGGGCGCCAAAACCCTGGACTTCCAAAACCAGGCATATGAACTTTGAACCCGGCGGGCGAAGAGTTTATGCAATGTGCGGCCCCGAAGGCCAGGAGTTCTGGTCGGTACAGAAATATACCTCGATCACGCCAATATCGAATTTCGAACAAATTTCCTTGTTTACCGACAAGGATGAAAATGTCAGCAGCGACAGCCCGGGCTCTGAATGGAGTTTGGATTTTACTGAGGCGGATGGAATTACTACCGTAAGCATTTTTATAAAACATAAAACCCTTGATACCCTGGAACAAATGATAAAAATGGGCTTCCAGGGTGGTATGACCATGATACTAAACGAACTGGATCGATTGTTAACCAAATAAATCAACCAAATCATGCGAAAAATTATCGTTACCGAATTCATCACCCTCGATGGTGTTGTGGAGTCGCCCGGAGGCAATGAAACCCCGCATCCGCATGGCGGCTGGCAGTTTAAATACAACTCTCCGGAAACCGGGAAGTACAAGATGGATGAGCTGGCCGGCGTGGACGCCCTGCTATTGGGCAAAACCACATACGAAGTGTTCGCCGGGTTTTGGCCAAGCCAAACGGATGCCGGGTTTGGCGAACCCATCAACCGGCTGCCGAAGTATGTGGTATCCCGAAGCCTGCAAAAGGCCGGGTGGAACAACAGCCATATCCTGCGCGACGTGGCCAATGACGTGGCGGCGCTGAAACAGAGCGACGGTGGTGACATTCTTGTCTACGGAAGCGCCACCCTGGTGAAGGCCCTGCTCCATTACAACCTCGTCGACGAGTTGCACCTGATGCTATTTCCCGTTGTGGTTGGCGGCGGGTTGAAGATTTTTGATGACAACCTGGAATTAAAGAAATTTGCGTTGAAACACTCGCAGACATTTGACAACGGCGTGCTTACGCTCGAATATCAGCCGGTTAGTAAATCAGATAAGGCTTAGTGGCTGTTAAAAAACGCCTCGAAGATTTACGATCAGAAAAGTTCATTGCCGTTGGCTTCAGCCAAAATTGGCGCGTTAAATGGCGGCTAAATTATCCGGCTAAAGCGGAAAACGTTCAGCTCGCCAAGTCGGTTGGCCGAACCCAGTGGCAATGAAAAATTCATTTGCGGAAATCAATGATGCTTGAAATATTGAATTTCCCTTTCGTGTTTTTTTGCATCTTCCATTGAATCGAAGGTGCCGAGGTTTCTGCGTTTGTTTGTTTCGGGATCAACCTTTCGTGAATAAATGCGGTATTTGCCTGATTTTAATTTCCTGATCATATTTGATATTGTTTGCACTCACCTAACCCGGTTTTATAGTTAATTGAGACGGGTGTTAGTTGGTAAAATAACAAATTAAAGCACCTGATGTTTTCGCGCAGGCAGGCTGGAAATTGCCCCTGATCTAAACCCATGGAACTTACAGCCTGTACAGTGCAGGCTTGAGTCGGCGGGAGGCATTGTAATATCCCGAAATTAATTACCGCAATTATCCGAATGAAATTTAATAAACGTAAATTTAACACAGCCAATGCATTAAAATGACCATACCCGAATTTTTAGCCGGTTTGCCGGCCGACAGGCAGGAGTTGATGACCACGCTGCACGAAACGATCATTGCTAATGACCCGAATGTAACCTTTTCCATTAAACCGATGATGGGTAAAGAAATGATTATGTATGAGGAAGGCAATTACATGAAATACGCATTGGCCAGCGTAAAAAGCCATCTATCGCTGCATTGCCTGCCGATGTATATGAATGCGCCTTTACATGCCAAATATACCCCGCTGCTGCCTGCCGCCAAATTTCAAAAAGGTTGTATAAATTTTACAGATGCCGCCGAAATGCCCATTGCCATAGTGGCTGCCCTGGTTGCTGATTGCGCGCCGGTGAATATACCAGCGATGCTTGCGAACAGGAAAAAGAAATAAAGGATTGATTTGGATGATCTTCCGTCTTAGCGGAAGTGTGTCACAGAGGCCGCTGCATCATCCGCTGCATGTTGCAGCGCGAGTCCCGCGAAGATCCCGCGACTTCGGAAAAATAACTTACATTCGAAATCAATTTGATTTAACCGCTATGACAACGGAAACCTTCCTCTATAATAAAAAGTCAACTGTGCAAACGATGCTGATCAGCGCCGGATTTATGGCGGTCATCACCTATAATATGATTGCCCACACGAAAGCAGTCAGCGACCCTTATTTGTGGATAATGATAGTACTTGACCTTGGCGTGTTTACTTACATCCTTTATTTGTACACCATGCGGCTAAGGCCTGCAATGCAGCAGGAAACGGTACTGGAACTAACACCCGCTGAGTTGGTTTTTAAGCCTAAAAACATTACTATCCCCTGGAAAACAATCGGCGACATTGAAACAAAGGCGGCCAATCGCAGCGGTACGCAGCAGTACCTGGACATAGCTTTAAGCGATACCGCTGAAACGAAACATGTAAGGATAGACCTGGACTGGATAGCAGGCGACCCCGCTGATATTTACACCGCCGTGGTAAATTATCTGTATGAAACCCGGAAGGCTGCAGAAAAATATCCCCGGGGTAATTTATAAAGTCTATTACCTGTTAGCTTCGGTCGCAACCGCAAGCCTCCCGGCTTGTGGCCCTTTGACCGGTAATAAACTATGCTTACGCTTTGATATTGGAAAACTAGCGCATGGTCAGCCTGCGTGGCGGTTACTTAGCACGCCGGCCATCCCGATAAATCGGGACGGCAGCGAAAAATTGCTGCGGGAGCAGGCGAATTGCACCTTCGCTTATCGCATCTACCTTGTTGTAGTGTACGTCGTGGTGAACGTCCCGTCGGTGCCTGCGCCGGTAGTACCGGTGATGTTATTGGTGCCCGTAAAGTTGAACGTACCCGAAATGGTTGTACTGGTAAGCGAAGTTATGGTTATGGTGCCGGCGGTTGAGGCATAGGAATTGCCTGTGCCCGACGTAAAGTTAACCGCCCTGGTAGCACTCGCCAGGTCGAAACTACCGACTTTGAACCCGCCGAGAACGTACATGTATATATTGGCGGTACTGCTGATGGTGCCGATAAGCTGGAAGTAACCGATGCTATCAACAGCAACAATATTTGAGGTGCTGTACGTTGTTCCGTTGAACTTCAGCGAGAGTGAATTGCCGGCAGGAGGCTTATTATCTGAGCTTTTTTTGCAGGAAGTAAATGCAAGGGTGATTAACGCGAAGGCAATACAAGCCAATTTTACTGATTTCATATTAGTTAAGTTTTTTGCAAACTATGAAAAAGCCGCCAGCCGTGCAAGGATTAGTTGAAATGATTTTTCTCTGTAACGTGTCTTTAAATTATTGCGTCATATCAAAAACCAAATTATGAAAAGAAAAATATTCACTACGGTAATCTTGGCCGGCTGTTTTGCAGTTTGCCTGGCTGTTGCCGCTGCCGGGCTGGCGGGCAAATGGAAAGGTTCGCTGAAAGATCCCGATGGCAACGATCACCCGCTGCACCTGGTTATTAATGTAGACGGAGAAAAGCTTACCGGTACAGCACAAGCCGAAGGCGACCCTTTAAACATTAATGACGGAAAAATCACCGGCGATAGTTTTTCGTGTAATGTTAAGGACCCGGACGGTAATGTTATACCAATCGATGGGAAATACATTGCAGCCGGCGACTCTATTTCCCTCAATTTTACTGAACCAGACATGAAACATCATGTCACTTTTGTAAGGGACGATAAATAAAAAAGGCAAATCATCCGGGGCAGCGATACCGGCCTTCCGGCGTTCCACTTTTTCACGCGGAACACCCGGAACGTTGTGAAACACGCTCATTATCAGAACGTTCAAATTTTTATAAGTCAACGTATTTACATAAACGACTGATAATCAACGCCTATAAAATACGCTTTCCCGGCAACATCTATGCAATTCGCTGGTTATCAATCGTTTACTTAATGTGTAAACCTATTTCAGGACAACACAAAACCGGGAATCGCGTTTAAAACCTAATTGCAGCTACCCTCTTTCCCGCCCGCAGGTGGAGAGGGGGGTAGTCGAGCGATGTCCCAACCGAAGGTCGGGAGGGTGAGTCAACCCGGCGGACATTACCGCAAATGCTCCCGATCCTCCTTCCGCTTTACGGGAAAGGCAGTAGCTGCATTAATTTGCACTAAGCCCTAAACGCCATTCCCCCTACTGACAAAACACTGTCACCACCTAAACCGCTGCAACCCCTTAAATTTGTGGTAATCGTTACAACCCTGTCAACCAACCCTCCAATGGAGTCCTTCGAACCATCTTCCGAACGCCCGCCCTTTATCGAGCAGCTGCGCGCCGAAATCCGCGGGGTGCAATACCGCCCTGCTAAAAGAAAAAAACGCGCCGAACCCGTGCGCCCCTCTCTCAAAGACTGCCATCGCCTGTTTACTATTGAAAAAGGTAACCGCTGGCTGGAGCTGGCCCGGCGCGAACCCGAAGCCAAAATGCTGCTTGGCGAGCTGTGGCGCCAGGGCGAACTGTGCATGCTGTTTGCCGATACCAATATCGGCAAATCGGTATTGGCCGTACAAATCGGCGAAAGCATTGCGCGCGGGCAAAGCATTGAGCCTTTCGTTTGCCAGGCGCCGCCCGCCCGGGTGCTCTATATCGATTTCGAGCTGAGCCAGGCCCAGTTTGGACTGCGCTACAGTAAGGACGACGAGGACCACCAATTTTCGGATAATTTTTACCGGGCACAGTATAATTACCTGTCCGACCCACCGCCCGATGTCGACGAAAACGAGCTGCTCATTGCCGCCATTGAATATAAAATAAAACTGGTTAAGGCCACTGTGCTCATCATCGATAACATTACCTGCCTGCGCGGCGGCACCGAAAATTCGGCGGTGGCGCTTGCGCTCATGAAAAGCCTCAAAGCGCTAAAAACCGACCACAAGCTGTCCATCCTGGTACTGGCCCATACCCCCAAACGGCGCAACCCCACCCAGCCCATCAGCGCCGACGACCTCCACGGCAGCAAGCTGCTCATCAACTTTGCCGACAGCGCCTTCGCCATCGGCAAAAGCACCGCCGACCCTGATCTGTGTTACCTCAAACAGGTCAAACAGCGCAACACCCGCCAGCGCTACGGCCCCGATAACGTATGCCTGTGCCGCATCCAAAAACCCGGTGCCTTTTTGCACTTCCAATTCGAAGGCTTCAGCGCCGAACACCATCACCTGCTCAGCCGCAACGCTGCGTACCGCCAGCAATTAGCCCATAAAATAGCCGAACTCGCCGCCACCGGCCTCAGCCAGCGCGAAATCAGCAGGCAACTGGGGATAGGCGTGGCTACGGTTAACCGGCTTTTACGATATGCAGATTACCCAATGACCAATGACGTAATGACCAATGACTATAAAAGATGTGCGGATTTGCAGATGTGCAGATGTGCGAATGAGGAAGGATGTGCGGAGGCACTAATGACCGATGACTATAAAAGATGTGCGGATTTGCAGATGTGCAGATGTGCGAATGAGGAGGAATGTGCAGTTGATAAATGTGCAGATGAGGAGGGATGTGCGGAGGCACTAATGACCGATGACGTAATGACTAATGACTTTAGAAGATGTGCGGATTTGCAAATGCCGGAAAATACGGTTGCTGAAAGTATTGGTGCAGTTTCCATCCGGGTAGAAAGGTACGAAAACTTTAACGAACCCCGTCGCTCCCGCAGGTTGTGCCGTGAATTGATTGCCATACAAAGGTAATTGAATGTTGTATAAAAGATGGTAGTAGGCCTACCAAAGTCGCTGTGCAAGCGGGGGCTTTAAACCGCCTCTCGGTGCTTGTTCAGTAATGGACCGGTGTTGAACGGAAAGGGGAAAAGGCTACGGGAAGTAGTCAGGTATGGATAAGAGAGATGAATGCAAATGAACCACTGAAGAAGTGATGAGATAGCGAAACCCATTGTCAAAAGCCGGTTTTCTTGCGGACTGGTGAAGATTATAGCGGGAACTTGCATACTGGCTATAAGGCAATCGTCATAGAGGTGGCATGACTCTTATTCTGGCTTTTGTATAAAACACGGGAAGTCCTTATCAGATGCGAAGCGAAAGGCACAAGAGGTAATACCTGCGAGGCCGAATAACGAAGCTGATAAGGATGGCGGACTAACCCGTAGTAGTGATGAAGTTTCTGTAATGGAAATGGAGCAAAGGGGTTAGCTAATTTATTAGAGTGCAAGGTCAACTTTAACGAGGATGAACCTAAGCGCAAAGATAAGTTAGACGAGCCGTATGAAGTGAGAGCTTCACGTACGGTTCTGTGAGAGGCTTGGGGTGAAATTCCCCTTGCCTACTCGGCCCATCTTCGCTGCCGTAAGGTGGCTCGTTTACAGGTAATAAACTATCCCTACGCTTTGATATTGGAAAACTACCGCATGGTCAGCCTGTATGGCGGTTACTTAGCATGCGGGCCATCCCGATAAATCGGGACGGCAGCGAAAATGGCTTGCGGGAGCATGGGGGGAGGTTTGCGGCAGCGAAAATTGCTTGCGGGAGCAGTGGGACCGCCGTGACAACAAGCGGCGGCCTGCGCAACCTGCATAGTTTGTTACCTGTCAGCGGCGCACGAGTACACAGCTACTCAGCCCGGCGCTGCACCTCGCGCGAGATTGAAAATCCGCAGACGCGGGCTACGGGCAGGAAATCGTGATTTTATTTATATAACTTTGTTTAATTTACTAACGGTGAAAAGATTATTTATGAGCATATCCCGAGTATCATACGCGTTGATGGTGGTGCTATTTGCCGGAATTTGGTCATGTAAAAAAAGCATGCAGCCGAAACCAGTAAAACCTGTCGCAATTGATACGGCTAAACTTGTTCTGGGGCTTTGGCGGTGCCCCGCAGGGCCATATTACACATTGCAATTAGATAGTAATAACACATTTAGCGAGGATTGGACCGACGTTAATTTAGGGATATTTGCAGGCAACTACCGCATAAATAAAGATTCGCTGGTTTTTTGGGTTGGAAGTGGTCAAAACGCCGAATATGACCGCTGCACTATACTTAAAATTAATGCCGATTCTCTTGTTTTTTTGTCTCATGCATCAGGTATAACATATCGCGAATTCAGATATGTGGCGCCCGTTAGCCCGTACAGTATCATAACATTGGACGGGAACGGCTATCCTTATGCACTAAACCCCGCATCGGTCACACAAGATAGCAATGGCAACCTTTACGAAATAAATAGCAAGGATGATAAAATCCAAATTATAACCCCTGATAAAAAGATAAGCGATTTTATAAGCTATTACCCAACCAGTCAACATTATTTTGCACAAACGGGCTATCCGAAGGCTGTTTATATTTACCCCGGAGATGATAATCTTTATTTTGCGAACTCCGGCGCCGTTTTCAAGTTTTCCTTATCCAAACAAACCTTTACCAACCTTGCCACCTTGCCCGTCGGTAACATTAACAGCGATGATATTCAAAGTATCATCACCGACAAAAGCGGAAATGTTTATGTGGCCGACTCCGGCAGCCATTTCGTTTTTAAAATCGACGCGTCAACTGGTAAAGTAACAGTAGTGGCAGGAAACGGTACGGATTATCCCTTCAACAGTTCGCCGGGTATTGCTGCCAATGCTAATATTTTACCGTGGCAGGTAGCGCTTGGCCCCAACAATGACCTATATATATGTGATGCCGGCGGAAATTGCATATGGAAGATGGACCTGGCATCTGGGGCTATCGCTTTATTTGCGGGCAACGGCACAAAAGGCTTTACAGGCGACGGTGGGCCGGCATCATCAGCTGAATTGAGAACGCCTTTCGGCGTTGCGGCAGATGCAGCCGGGGACGTTTATATATCCGATAATGGAAATACCCGATTGCGTAAAGTTGACCCCCAGGGCAATATCTCAACAATTGCGGGCAGAGATTTTGGTATTTTCCAGGATACGGCTGACGCAGATGCCTCCGACGTGGCGCCTGCCGACCTGTATATCAATGCCGCCGGAGATATTTTGCTTTGCGATTCAAAAAACTATAGTGTGAGAAAAGTTTTTAAGCACTAAAAGGCCAGCCCATGCTATCCGAAGGTGACTTCGGATGGCTGGCCCATAATCATTTGGCTATTTTTGGTGGTGATCGAAATCCGTTTTTAAACCACATACGCTGCATAGTTTGTTACCTGTCAGCGGCGCACGCGTGCACAGCCGTACGGCCTGGCGCTACACACTCGCGCGAGAGGAGGGAGCAGGGGGTTAGCGGACATGAACTATGAACTACTCTCACAACGCCGATACCAATTCAGCTATCCTGTTCGAAATTCCTACTTCGTTATCATACCAGGCAACAACTTTAACCAATTTGCCTATAGCCTTCGTAAGGCTTCCGTCAACAATAGATGAGTGGGTATTTCCCAGGATATCTGACGATACAAACTGCTCTTCTGTATACTCCAGGATGCCCTTAAGCGAGTTTTCCGAATAACTTTTTAGTAAACTGTTTAAATCACCGACAGATACTTCTTTCTTTAGATTAATTGACAGATCAACGATTGAAGCATCAATTACCGGCACACGATAGGAATAGCCGTCCAATTTGCCTTTTAAGTTTGGCAACACATCGCCTATTGCTTTGGCAGCACCCGTTGTAGTGGGAATAATAGAATAGGATGCGGCACGGGCTCTGCGCAAATCTTTATGCGGTGCATCCTGCAAGTTTTGGTCTGCAGTAAAGGCATGAATGGTAATCATGTAGCCAGATTCGATGCCAAATTCTTTATCCAATATATAAAGGATGGGAGCGATACTACCGGTGGTGCAGGAGGCTGTGGAATAGATCAAATCCTCGCTGATTATTTCATTATTTACCCCATGCACAATAGTTTTTACGCCGCCTGTTGCCGGGGCCGTAATCAACACCTTTTTTGCGCCTGCATTGATGTGCGCCTGTGCTGCGCTTTTATCAGTAAAGCGCCCGGTTGATTCTATAACTACGTCAATACCCAAATCTTTCCATGGCAGTTTTTCGGGATCTCTTTCACTCAGCATGAGTATAGGTTTTCCGTTTACAATGATCGCGCTTTCATCGGAGCTTACCTCGCCAGGGAAGCGACCATGCGCGGTATCATATTTTAATAAATGAGCCAGTGTTTTAACGTCGGTTAAATCATTTACTGCTACAACTTCGATATTTGGTTTATTTTGTAAAGCCCTTAGGGTCATCCTGCCTATGCGGCCAAATCCATTGATTGCAATTTTCATGTTGTTTATATTAAATTATGTTGGTTATGAACCGGCTAAATTCGGGCGCAGCAATTCTTCAATCCCTATATCCTTTAGCGACGTCCTGAAAGCGCGCCGGTAATCAGATGGTGTGGTCATTAAATGCCTCAAAAACGTACGCCGCATAGAGATCAAATTTCCCAGGCCGCACCGTTCTGCAATTTTTTCAAGTGATATATCAGTATCCTCCAGGTATTTTCGCGCTGTTTCTACTCTGAGTTTTTCTATAAATTTGGCGGGAGAAATACCGGTTTGCTTATGAAAAACGCGCGTAAAGTTTCGGGTACTCATATTTAGATGACCGGCAATTCTGACCAGATCCAGAGGCTCGTGCAAGTGCTCAGTAAACCAGCTTTTCAATTTTTCGGCGATATTAGAACTTTCGTAGACCGGTAATAAATTACCAAATTGAGTCTGGAAGCCTGGTCTGCTTAAATAAAAAACAAGTTTTCTTGCTACAGTTATGGCAATATCCTTTCCGTGGTCCTCTTCGACAAGCGCGAGAGCGAGGTCGATCCCAGAAGAAACCCCGCCCGAGGTATAAATATTGCCGTCATTCGTAAAAAAGGCATTGGAATCGACATGTACTAATGGGTAACTTTTCTTTAATCGTTCACTCAGGTCCCAATGTGTTGTTGCCTTTCTGCCGTTTAGTAAGCCTGCTTTCGCCAAAGAAAATGCACCTCCACAAATTGAAGCGACCCTGCGTATGTTGTGTTCGGTGACTTCAGACAACCATTTATAAAAATCACTGTCAGCCGGATTGTTAAGTTCCGCAAAATCATTACCAGCGATGATCAGTGTATCGATTGGTGTGGTAATATCCGATACACAACACTGGCAATGGATTTCCATTCGTGATGATGTCTTAACCTTCTTCCTTACTGCTGTAGGTGACGCAATTACAACATCATAACCAGCTACTGAAGCGGGCAGACATTTATCTGCATAGGTAAAAACATCAGCCGGACCGGCAAAATTAAGCAGCGTATTGCCGGACATTACTACAATAACCACCTTCTTCTTCGTAAGATGACTATCAGCTTCAGATCTCACGTGATTCATACAACAAAAATAAAGATTTGCAGCTATGTCTCAAAGGACATAAATTATACAATTCAAGCCATTTGAAGATATATCTTTACGAGTAGGGTTATTGAATCAAGGGAGGATCATCGATAAATCAATTCGACGGTATTAACGCTGTGGAATTTGAGCGAGGCGCTGAATGCGCCGGTGGAAAGGTTTTTTAGAGGATAGATAAAAAACTTATTATTATCGGCTTAACACTTTTAAAAATATAGAAACCCTCCCAATCCCGCGCGAGGTGTGCAGCGCCGCCAAGCGCGCCGGGGCACTCATGCATCGCTGACAGGTAATAAACTATGCATGTCATCCAACCATCGGCTCAACCAAAATTATGTCAATTAACAGTTTAAATATACATTACTAAACAATGTAACGCAAAGCGTATAAGCATAATGGCTACCTGTCGGCGCGGCGCGAGTGCTGCCGCGCTTTTGGCCAGCGCCGACACCCGAGCCTGAATTGGGGGGCTCATTTATATTTGTTTGTAATTGAGTAAACAGCTCAGGCCCGACCATTACAGCGATAAATGATTGGTGGATTAAAGCGGGTTACTTTACAGTAGCCTTTTATCATTGCGAACTCTGCGTTTCATCGAAGGCGGTATCTAATGCCCATTGTTTCCACGTCTCTAACTCGTCGTTCGCCAATTTTAGCCTGTCACTGGTCCAGGAAACAGCGTCCGCTCCGAGAGGAACGCGCAGCGGCGGTGCTGAACTCCTGCTTAATTGAATGATAGCATTTGCTGCAAGTTCCGGGCTGCCTTTCTGCCTGCCGTTAACGGTTGTGAATTGCTGGTTAAGCTCGTCAATAAGTTGTTTATAGTCCGGTTTGTCGCTTTCTTTTATTTGAGTTTTCCCTTTGTTAAAAAAATCCGTCCGGAACTGTCCTGGCTCAAGTACGGTTATTTTAATGCCAAAGGGACTGACCTCCTTCGCGAGGCATTCCGACAATCCGCCAAGAGCGAATTTGCTTGCGGTGTAGGCGCCCCTTCCCGCCGTCCCTACAGAACCGCCTATTGATGATATATTTATGATGTGCCCGGATCGCTGTTTTCGCATTTGCGGCAGGACGGCCTGGCACGTTCTTAGCACACCGTATAGGTTTACATCCATCTGTTTTTGCATTTCAGTCATTTCAAGCTCCTCAAATATTTGGTAATATCCGTAACCCGCATTATTAACCAGGACGTCTGTTCTTCCAAACCGGGCGATAGTTTTTTCCACTGCGGCTGAAACGGAATCCTGGTTTACTACATCTAATTCAGTCACCAAAACCAGTTCGTTTTTAAGTGCCTGAAATTCAGCCAGGCTGTTTATGTCCCTCGCCGTTACAACTACGGCATACCCGGCGTTAATTGCCGCTTTCGCAATTTCCCTTCCGAACCCGGATGAACACCCGGTGATCAACCACACTTTGTTTTCCATAATTTTAAATTTTTGGCGTACTTGCTTAGCTTAACTATTTTCTCCCCGTTTTTTAACCGATATGATTAAGTCTATTATATCCTTAACCTTCGAACCCATCCGGTCAATATCATCGTCGTCAAATTCAATTCCGAATTTATGCTCCACTTTGGCTGCTATATTGATAAGCTCAGTTGAGGGCGTGCTTAAATCCGAAAGGAAATCGGTTTCTTCTGTAACGCCTTCTAACCTGGTGGGGTCAATTGTTCTTATCGTCCTTAAAACCGCTAACAAACCCTTAAGTATTTCTTGTCTTTCTTGTTCCATTATTCTGCTAAATTTTAAACTGTCCAACCAGGATGCCTGACTTAAGCAGCCTAATTAAATAGCTGCCTTGTCCGGTGATTTGGAAGCATAGTATATCGATATAAAGCCTAATAAAGCGAGGATCAATGGCCCGGCAATCTTCGATATATCCGCTTCATAAATGCCGACAAAAGCATCCAAAAACTGAATTAGCGCCGCCAAGATTGCCATTGTATAAAGCGGTTCCCTCTTTTTTCCAAATAAAGTAAATAGGAAAACCGCTGCAATCGCAATTGATCGGGCGGCAGCATAAGATGCCAAAGCGACTAAAGTGGAATTATGCCCTAACGCTGGAGAAACCAATAATTCGGGACGAACAATGCCGGTTATGGAGAACCCGCAGCTCACCAATACGCTTATTAATGTTACTGTTTTTAAAAAAATGTGACTTTTCATGATCATAATTTGACGTTAAGTGAATTTTAATAGAAACACGGCTTGCGTTTTTTACGAATTAAATTGTAATAAAACTTTACCACCATCTATCGTGTGCTGTATCGCCTCTCTCACCTTCTCCGGCGGGTATATTTTCGCAACGGGAACGTTTAATTTCCCTTGTGCCAGTAATTGCACCGATTGGAGTATGGCATTTTTTAACCTGGGGACGTAATAAGGCAAATACATATAAAACCCGTGAATTTGTATCCTTCTGAAAATGAGACCAATTTGACTGACATTGATGGGTTCCCGGCTCATCATGGCATACGAAACCAGGCGGCCTTCGTTGCTAAGAATTTCGGCGATTGTATTTGTCGCTTTACCGCCAACGGCATCCAGCCCCAGCTTTATTTCTGCATTATTGGTCGCTTTTTTCGCTTCAGCGACAGTGTTTTCAGCCTCAACTAAAACAACGTCTGCACCTGCTTTCAGCGCTGCATCAACGGCCTCTTTTCTCCTGACTATTCCTAACGTTTTTATGCCTTTTGACTTTGCGACCGCGATGATCGCATGGCTCACAGAGGCGTTGGCTGCGTTGAGCACGATCCAATCTCCTGAATTTAACGATACGAACTCTTCCAGCAGCAAAACCGCCGTGGGCGGGTTTATGGAAAGCATAGCTGCTTGCTGTAAATCCACGTTCGGGGGCAGCACCACCAGTCCCGCGGCTTTGGCGACAACTTTTTCACTCCAGGCAAATGTCCCGAACGGAATGGTCACCATGTCGCCTGATTTAGTAGTTGTAACAGAACTACCAACCGAAACTACTCTGCCTACACCCTCTTGTCCAATTACGGCAGGCAATTTGGGTTGTACGGGGTAAGTACCCTGCATCAATAATAAATCACTTGGATTTACGGGACTATACAAAACCTCAATAACAACTTCATCATTATCAATGGTACTGATGTCGTTAATTTCTACGACGCCGATGTTCTCTGTTGGCTGCCCGTATGCTTTTAGCTGAATTGCTTTCATTTAATTGGTTTTAGAAATAATTTATTTTGTTACATTTGTACTTGTAAATTGCAAGTACAAATGTATAAAGTTATTGTGATTTGCAAGTACTATTTTTTATTTTTTAGGAAAACGATGAGCAAACGGTCAGAATGCCCCATAAGTTATACCCTGGATATTTTTGGGGACAAATGGACAATGTTGATTATGAGGGACTTGCTTTTATACGGTAAAGATTCCTTTGGTGAATTTTTATGTTCGGATGAAAAGATTGCTACAAATATTTTAACAGATAGGCTCAACGTGCTGCTTCGGGAGGGGTTTGTTACCAAGCATACTGCGCCGGCAAATAAATCCAAATTCCTATATCGCCCCACTGAAAAAGCGATTGAATTAATCCCGATACTGATTGAGATCACGCTATGGGCTGAAAAATACAACCCGGCAGGCGCGCCGGCAGACATAGTGGAGCCCTTAAAAAAGAACAGGACTAAAGCGTTGCGTGAGCTGAAGAAAAAAGTAGAAGAGAGGTTCAGGGCTGAATAAAAATGAATCCCGCTGTGCATTTGTAAAGCGCCGCCGCTTTAGCTATGGCGGATAAAGACAGCAGGCAGTTAGCAGTAAAAGGGCCCGAGCTGCGCCGCTGCCCTGCTGCCATCACTTCGTAAACAACTTCCAATGCCCCTCGGAAACCACTTCCACTTTGTCGCCGGTTACTATGATGGCGGTTTGGTCGTCGATGGCATAGCCGGGGTTGGGTATTTTTGCGGCCCATTCTGCTGCAAAGGGCATAGCATTCTCCGGGAATCTTTCATGGTCCAGGTGCGGAAATATCGAAAAATCAACCATTCCCAGGGTTTTGTCGCCACCGGTGGGTAGTATCCAGCCGACGAATTCATCGCCGATGCTGGGGCCCATTACCATGCTTCCGGCGCTTAACCCCACCCAAAGCGCTTCGGGCCGCAGCGAGGGTAGTAGGTCCGCCAGGCCTGATTGCTGCATCCAATAAGCCAGGTACAGGGCATCGCCGCCATTTACCAGCAGCACGTCGGTTTGCTGTACCAGGGGCGCCCAAAAGTCTTTATCGATGCTGGGCAGCGCGGTGAGCTCCAGCACGCCGAGGGATTGCCAGCCCAATTCGCACATGGGGCAGTTGGGCTGTTGCCCGCTGATGAACCGCCATGCCGCCCCGGGGCCGCCACGCATGCCGTACGATGCGGTGGGAATACAGAGGGCGCTGGATTCGGCAATCGGTTTGCCTAATAACTGCAGCAGCGCGTTATGGATGCTGGCGTTTTTGATGCCGGCGGAGGTGAGGAGGAAATTCATTGTTTTACAGTTTTCAGTTTTCAGTTAGCAGTTAACAGTTGGCATTGCGGTTTGCAGTTAGCAGTAAACTATTTCGAAAAAATATAGCTGCTAACCAGGCAAACTGCCTACTGCCAACTGCCAACTGCTTTTTTGGCGG
This sequence comes from Bacteroidota bacterium, assembly GCA_013285685.1. Lineage (GTDB taxonomy): Bacteria > Bacteroidota > Bacteroidia > Sphingobacteriales > Sphingobacteriaceae > Mucilaginibacter. The sequence goes on along the minus strand of JABDHD010000002.1, from coordinate 33,028 downwards.
CATTTATATCCATTCTACATATAAATAGTTATTCATCCAGGGCGTTTTTATCATGCCGATGGACCATGGCAATGTTTGCAGCAGCACATCAAAGGCCCGGGGCTCAACGTTAAGGCGCCAGGCGTCATCTTTAAAATAAAGCGCGCCGTCGCGTTGCAAAAAAGACTCCTGTAAACCGGCGACGCTGGTGTTTTTTAACTTGTCCCACCGGGAGATAACCGCTTTTAGCAATTCCTCCGACACGCGTTTTTCCTGTTCGGTTAAGGTTATGCGGGGTATCACCGGCTCTTCAACCGGGATGTTGCAAAGTATCTTATTTAAAACAAGCAGCGGCTCGGGGCTGTCGGAGGCGCCATCAACCAGGTATTGCAAAAGGTGTACGGCGCGCATCCGGGCTTTCTGGTTAATAAAAAGGTCGTTTTCCAGCATCCCCAGCCTGTTAAAATAAGTTGTAAAAAAAGGGTGTAGCAACACCAGGCCTGCATTTCGGATATAAATTTTTTCATTCGGATCTATCGGCAATTTGTTGTCCATGGCGGGTGTATTTAAGTAGTGGCAGTAGCAGTTTTCAGTTTTCAGTTGGCAATTTGCAGTGGGCAGATAAAATTAGGAATATTTCCGTGCCCCGGGAAACCCGAACAACTCATGCTACCGTGTGGGGCGTTGATACCATTTCGTAGGTGCGTACGCCGCAGGGTCCTCTGCGAGAGACCCTGCGATGACGGTGAGTTATCGGTGACAACAACGGCGAAAAACTAACGACTTTGGAAAGGTAGGAGGTTTTTCTTACATTGTTTTGTATGGTGTTTGGATATTTTTTGATCGGCGTAAAAGGCCACTAACGGGTTAAACGCCCGTAGGGGCGACCCTTGTGGTCGCCCACAATGCCAGGGGGGAACCCCATAGCATCGGAAAGCGCGGGCACGCAAAACCGGCCGCATCGGAAAAAATGGAGGGCCCCCACGAGGGAGGGTTACCCATACAAAGGAGGGCGCCCGCGAGGGGCGCCCCTACGGGATTATTAATCGATGCCTTCCTGTTTCCACGTTTTTCCATTAGCTTTATCGCTTCAAAAACCAAATAAATGAAGCAATTGATTCTACGCAGCTTTCTGCTTTCCGCTTTAAGCTTTTCGCTTTTCACCACCCCAATTTTCGCCCAAAACAAACAGCAATACACCGACCTGGCCGATGCCCTGCGTACCGGTTTCAGCCTGTTTGGCAACCAGGGCCCCGAAAGTGTAAACTGGACCAACGGCGGTGACAAATATTCGTTTACGGCCAATGGCGAGATCAGGATGATGGACCCCCAAACGCTGAAGGATGAGCTGGTGTTTACGGCAAAGGGGCTGACTTTTCCGGGCAGCGATAAAGCATTTGATTACGAGTCGTTCCAATGGTCGAAAGATTCCAAACACCTGGTGTTTAAAGCGAATTTCAGGCCGATCTACCGGCGCTCGGGTATTGCCGACTATTATATTTACGATGTTGCCGGCAAGCAGCTAAAACAGGCGGCAAAGGACGCCCGCACGGCGGAATTGTCGCCCGACGGATCGAAAGTAGGCATGGAGCGTAATGGCAATATGTTTGTGTACGACTTCGCCGCCGGTAAGGAAAGGCAGCTCACCACGGATAAAACCAGCGAGCTGGGCACCTTTAACGGCCACTATGATTGGGTGTACGAAGAAGAATTTGGCCAGGCCCAGGCCTGGAACTGGAGCCCCGATAGCCGGTATATGGCCTTTTGGCAATTTAATGAAAAACCGGTGCCCGATTTCCAGATGACCAACTTTGCAGGCGGACATCCGGAGTATATTCATATCCCCATTCCGCAGGTTGGCGACCCCAACCCGGAGGTGAAGATCGGGGTGATCGATGTGGCCTCGGGCAAAAAAGTATGGCTGACGCCCGATGAGACCGGCGACTTTTATATCCCCCGCATCTACTGGACCAGCAACCCCGATGTGCTTGCCCTTATGACGCTAAACCGCGCCCAAAACCACATGAAGCTGTACTTTTTTAATGTGAAAACCGGGGAACACCATGTGGTTTTAGAAGAAAAAAACAGCACCTGGGTAGCTATTTTTAACTTTTATACCAATGTGAACGATATGGTGTATTTTCCGGAGAAATCGAAGGAGTTTTTCTGGGTGTCGGACCGATCGGGATATTACCATATTTATCGCTATGGGTATGATGGCAAGCTGATCAACCAGGTTACCCAGGGAAATTGGGATATGATCAAAGTGAGCGGGATTGACGCGGCAGCTAAAAAAATATACTATTTGTCGGCGGAGGACGGCGGGCTGGAGCAGCAGTTTTATACCATCAACTTTGACGGCAGCGGGAAAAGCAAGCTTTCGACCGTGGCGGGTTTTCATGACATTAACATGTCGCCCAATACACATTATTATTTGGAGAGCTGCAGCAATGTGACGACCCCGCTGCATGTAAACCTATGCGATAATACGGGCAAGATGCTGCAAACGCTGGAGGATAACCATGGGGTGAGCGATTTTATGAAAAATCACGCCTACGCGGCGCCCGAGTTTATCAAGTTTAAAACCAGCGATGGGGTAAGTTTGGATGGGTATATTATTAAGCCTTTTAATTTCGATCCGGCCAAAAAATACCCCGTGGTAATGACCGTTTACGGCGGGCCGGAAAGTCACGATGTGTTTAACCAGTTCAGCGCCGATGCCTGGCAGCAGTGGCTGGCGCAAAACGGATATATTGTGGCAAATGTAAACAACCGGGGCATAGCCAATTACGGCAGCGCATTTATGAAAGTGGTATACAAACAACTGGGCAAATGGGAAAGCAACGACTTTGTAGAAACCGCCAAATACCTGGCAACCATGCCTTTTGTAGACAGTAGTAAAATGGCCATTATGGGCACCAGCTACGGCGGCTATAGCACCACGTACACCATGTTAACCCACCCGGGCGTGTTTAAGGTTGGGATAGCCAATTCGCCGGTTACCGACTGGCGGCTATATGATGATGTTTATACCGAGCGGTACATGGCCCCGCTGAAGGACAATGAAGCGGGTTATAAAGCCAGCTCGGATATGACTTATGCTAACCAACTGAAAGATCATTTATTCCTGATTCACTCCATGAGTGATGATAATGTGCACCCATCCAATACGATGCAACTACTCACAGCTTTGACCAATGCGGGCAAGGATGTTGATCTGCGTATTTACCCGCCAGGCGCGCATGGGGCCGCTTATAACTGGGAGAGTTATTTGCTGATACAAAGCGCCAGTTTCCAGTATTTGGAGCATTATTTGAAAGGAAATTGCGATCTGCCGAATTTGAACGCTAAATAAACTAAGATTTATAGGATTTTGAGGATTTATAGGATTTATTTGGTTAGATTAGATCATGTTAAAGAGAGGATTACCACCAAGTCACCCCGGAGAGATATTGAAAGAAATGTTTATCAGCGAGCGGGGTTTGACCATAACAGAGGTCGCTAAGGGGCTTAATATGGCGCGGGCCAATTTGTCTTCTGTCATCAACGGACACTTAGGGATAAGCCCGGAACTTGCTGTGAAATTGTCCGCTGCCTTTGGTAACTCGGCGCAATTTTGGGTAAACTTGCAGAACAATTATGAATTATGGCATGCCGAAAGAAAGGTAAATCGTTCGACGATCCGGCATTTTGAAAAAATAGCGGTTTAGAATTAACACCAATCAGCAGTGAAAACATAGTATTGTTAAGAACCTCAATTTCTCCACAAAATCCGAAATCGAAATTCCGAAATCCGAATTTCGGATTAACTTTGTTCTTCACAGGAGGAACTGATCCGCGATGCCCGATTTTTCACACTTACACGTACATACCCAATTTTCGCTGCTCGACGGCGCTGCCGAAGTTTTCAATATTTGGAGCATTATTTGAAAGGAAATTGTGATCTGCCGAATTTGAATGGGAAATAGCACACGATTTTTAGGATTTAAGAGATTTAAAAGATGGAAAAGTAAACCGGTAATCCTGAAATCTTTTAAATCCTAAAAATCGTGTTCAGACATTGTTAAGAACCTCAATTTCTCCACAAAATCCGAAATCGAACATCCGAAATCCGAAATTAGTTAACTTTGTTCTTCACAGGAGGAACTGATCCGCGATGCCCGATTTTTCACATTTACACGTACATACCCAATTTTCACTGCTCGACGGCGCTGCCGATATAGGCAAATTATATAAAAAGGCAGCGGCCGATGGCATGAAGGCCCTGGCCATTACCGACCATGGCAACATGTTCGGTGTGTTTAAGTTTGTGGCCGAGGCAGGCAAGCACAACATTAAGCCCATTGTTGGCTGCGAGTTTTACGTGGTGGAGGATCGCCATAAAAAGCAGTTCACCAAAGAGAAAAAGGATAAGCGCTATCACCAGCTGATGCTCGCCAAAAACCCTGAAGGTTATAAAAACCTGGTTAAGCTGTGCTCGCTGGGCTATATGGAAGGCCTGTACAGCAAGTGGCCGCGTATAGATAAGGAACTTATTTTAAAGTATCATAAGGGCATTATCGCCACTACCTGCTGCCTGGGCGCTTCGGTGCCGCAGGCTATTTTGCGTGATACCGAGGAAGAGGCCGAAAAAGAATTTAAATGGTGGCTCGATCTTTTTGGCGAGGACTATTACGTTGAATTGCAGCGCCATGACATCCCCGAGCAAAACACCGTAAACGTGGTTTTGCTGAAGTTTGCTAAGAAATATAATGTGAAAGTGATCTGCTCTAACGACTCGCATTATGTGGATCAGCAGGACAGTAACGCCCACGACATCCTGCTTTGCGTAAACACCGGCGACATGCAAAGCACACCCATAGCTACCGACGAAGAAGGTGGCAAAGGCTACCGCTTCGGTTTCCCGAACGACCAGTTTTACTTTAAAACGCAGTCGGAAATGGCTAAGCTGTTCGAGGACATCCCGGAATCACTCGACAATACAAATGAGATCATCGATAAAGTTGAGGTGTTGAAATTGAAGCGGGATATCCTGTTGCCGAATTTCGTGGTGCCAACTGAGTTTAATATACACCACGGAACGAATGATGCGGATACCTTAAACCAGTGGGAATACCTGAAGCACCTTACCTTTATGGGTGCTAAGGAGCGTTATAAAGACATTGCCCCCGAGGTTGAAGAACGCATCAATTTCGAGCTGTTCACGGTAAAAACAATGGGTTTTGCCGGGTACTTTTTGATCGTAGCTGACTTTATCAAGGCCGGACGGGATATGGGGGTATTTATTGGCCCGGGCCGTGGCTCGGCAGCGGGATCGGTTGTGGCATATTGCATCGGCATTACCAATATCGACCCGATAAAATATAACCTGCTGTTCGAAAGGTTTTTGAACCCCGACCGTAAGTCGATGCCCGATATTGATACGGACTTTGACGACGCCGGCCGCCAAAAGGTTATTGATTACGTGGTTGACAAATACGGCAAAAACCAGGTCGCGCAGATCATCACCTATGGCTCCATGGCCGCCCGCACCAGTATACAGGATGTGGGCCGGGTGCTGGATATGCCGCTTTCCGAAGTGAACGCCATAAAAAAGCTGGTGCCCGAGACGCTGGGTATCACCTTAAAAGATGCCATTGAACAAGTACCAGAACTGAAAGAGATATTAAAAGGAAACGATTTAAAAGCACAGGTACTGCGCGAGGCAGAGAAGCTGGAAGGGTCCGTTCGAAATACTGGAGTACATGCTGCGGGTATTATCATTGCCCCGTACGATTTGACGGACATTGTTCCTGTCGCGACAGCAAAAGACTCCGACCTGCTGGTTACCCAGTATGATGGGCGGGTGATAGAAGATGCCGGCGTAATCAAGATGGACTTCCTGGGCCTGAAAACGCTCACCATTTTGAAGGATGCGCTGCGGATGATCGAACAAAACCACGGCGTTGTCATCGATATTGATACCATTCCGCTGGAAGATCAAAAAACATTTGAGCTTTACCAGCGCGGCGATACCAACGGCACGTTCCAGTTTGAAAGTGATGGGATGCAAATGTACCTGCGCGACCTGAAGCCCGATAAATTTGAGGATTTGATCGCCATGAACGCGCTTTACCGGCCCGGGCCCATTGAGTATATCCCCAATTTTATCAGCCGTAAACATGGCCGCGAGCCGATCACCTTTGATTTGCCCGACATGGAAGAATACCTGGGCGAAACCTATGGTATTACCGTGTACCAGGAACAGGTGATGCTTTTATCCCAAAAATTAGCCGGCTTTAGCAAGGGCGACGCGGACGTATTGCGTAAGGCGATGGGTAAAAAGCAGATCGAGGTGCTGAATAAGATGGAGGCCCAGTTTATGAGCGGGGCGGAAACCAAAGGCCACCCGAAAGACAAGCTCACCAAAATATGGAACGACTGGAAGGCATTCGCCCAGTATGCGTTTAATAAATCGCACTCTACGTGTTATGCCTTTGTCGCCTATCAAACGGCATATCTGAAAGCCCATTATCCGTCGGAATACATGGCTGCGGTACTAAACAACCAGAACAGCATGGATAAGATCACCTTCTTTATGGAGGAATGCCGGCGAATGGGTGTACAGGTTTTGGGACCGGACATCAATGAATCGGATATGGCGTTTGCCGTGAATGCCAAGGGCCAGATACGGTTTGGATTGACCGGCGTTAAAGGGGTAGGAGAGAAGGCTGTTGAGAGCATTATAGAAGAACGCAGGGAACGGGGGCCATATACATCAGTGTACGATTTTGCGAGGCGGTCAAATACCCGCAGCGTTAATCGTAAATCGTACGAAAACCTGGTTTATGGCGGCGGATTTGATGAGTTTGGCTACAACCGCGCCCAATTTTTCGCAAAGACCGAGAACGGGCTGCTAACTGGCGTGGAGCGGTTAACCAAATACGCAAACGATTATCAGAATACGCAAAACAGCTCGCAGTCATCGTTATTCGCCGGCGGTACAGCCTCGTACATTCCGGAGCCGGCCATGCCGGACGCAGAAGAGTGGGCGTTGATAGAGAAGCTGAAATACGAAAAGGACGTTATCGGCATGTATTTAACCGGTCACCCGCTGGATAATTATAAGGTAGAGCTGCAAAGGTTTTGCAATACTAATATCAGCGACTTAAAGCTGATGCAAAAAGCACGTTCAGGCGAGGGTGGCGACGAGATCATGATGGCTTTTGCCCAGCTGCGCAAACGGGGCGAGCTTTGCGTGGGTGGCCTGGTTGGCAATGTTCAGCATAAAATGACCAAGACCGGCAAGCCTTTCGGCACTTTTGTTCTGGAGGATTACAATGAATCGTACGAGTTTGCCTTGTTTGGTGAGGACTACGTGAAATTCCGCAACCTGATGGTGGATGGCTATTTTTTACACCTGAAAGGCATCGTAGAGGAGAAATTCCGCCAGAAGGATAACTGGGATATGCGCATCCTCAGCATGAGCCTCCTTTCTGAAATGCGCGACAAGCTAACCAAATCATTAACCGTTTGCCTCGACCTGAATGCGCTCAGCAGTAACCTGCTGGATAATATCCAGGAAGTGATCAACGTCAACAACCAAAAATACCCGGTAAAAAACTGCACCCTGCGGTTTATGATAAAAGACCGGGAGGAAAATATGCTGGTGGAACTGCCATCCAAAAACTTCAAGGTAAACCCAAGTGATGAGTTGATGGCGGATATTTTTACGCTAACGAATGTGCAGCCGGTGTTGAATTGAACCACAAAATCAGGAAATATCAGCGGCTACCCGACTTTTTTTTCCTCTTAACCATCTCACAATAGAGAAAATAAGTTCAACAATTGGAGTCACGATTATGGTGAAAAATAAGCCCGCAAACATGAAAGCTGTAGGGATAATTTCACACCTTGGCCCGGGACCGGGGTGAACGTCCTCTTCAACGAGGTTCCACCCCACGATTGTGAGTGCAATACCCAAAATAAAAGCAAAAACTGCTATCAGGCCGTCTGGCAGCTTGATAAGACTTTTGATTTTCAGACTCAAAAATATGATCTGGCAAATCGGGGCGACAAACAGCAGTGAAAATGCGATCAATGGCTCTGACATTTATTAAACATTAATATCATTTTTAAAGAAAGGTAACCTGTTGGCGGTTTCTCCTTTGCCATTCTTGAAACGATTAATTAAATTTGTTAATATAAAACATATTAAATGACAACTGCGGAAATAAGGGAAAAATTGCATGATCTGATTGATACTGCTGACGATAAGCATGTCAAGGCGGTGTATTCAATATTCAAAGATGAAATGGCAGAAAAATATGATCCTTGGGAAGATGAAGAATTTGTAATAGAAATGGATCAGCGGGTAAAGGACGTTGAAAGTGGAAAAACTAAAGGTGTCAGTTGGGAAGAAGTAAAGCGAAAAGCTCGATTACGACTGGCTACAAAACATAAGGAAGTTGGCCATCAGGCAGATAAAAACAAAAAAATGGATTTGATGAAGCAAGCGGCATCCGATCCTTTGTTTTTAGCAGACAAGAAGGAAATAAATGACGATTTTCAAGCGGTCAATACTGAAAATATATGATAATCAAAAAATCTCAGTCTTGCTTAACAAAAGGCCCTTTTACTGTAAACCCTTGCTGTTTAAATTTTCGGTAACTATCCTTTATATAAACCTCCATATCGTAATCGGTCGACTTTAAAACAAACTCATAAGTGGGGCGGAACTGAACCAAAAAAGTCAACAACGTATCGCCCTGCAAAGTTGTGACCCGTGAAACAACACCCCGGTTAAAATGCTCATCCACATATTGTTCGTGTTCATCCCTGATCAGCACTTTGTTGAATTTATATTCAGGCGTACTTTTTTTGGTTAAGGCCTGCACCAGCAAAAGCACATTTATCGAGATCAGCTGACCAGGTACATAATTTCCACCACCAGTAAATGCATCGATAACGCGTGGCCCTTTATAGTTAAATTGCTTTGCAAAGTCCTGCCGGTTTGCAAGGGAATCTTTTTTAAAGCTTTTGTCGCCATAAATAGTTACTTCCCGAAGAGGCGTTATTTTTGACTCTAATTCCACGGTAATAAATTCGTTTGTTTTGCCGGCCGTAACAAAGAGGGTTTTATAGCCGAGCGCTGATATTTTCAGGCTATCTGCCGGATGAGCTGTGCCAATTTCAAATTCTCCCAATTTGTCCGTCCGAACTGTGGTGGTTTCCGCATTTACAGTAGCGCCGGCTATTGGCTCCTTCGTCGCTTTATCGATCACCATCCCGCTTATTTTTTGGCCAAAAGCTGTAAAGCTTGAGAATAGTATTATGGTGAGCAGGAAGTACTTCATCAAAAAATAGTATTTGATCAAAAATAACAAACTGAGAATCAATCGCTAAAATATTAACATCATTTAACAACACTGCTATGTAACTGATCCAGTAAGAATTCTAACACAGAGAACCACAGAGAAGACACAGAGGTTCACAAAGTTTTAATAGTTCGTCAATGTTTTTCTTTTTTCTCAGTGTTCTCCGCGTCTTCTCCGCGGCTCTCTGTGTTAAAAATAAATGTAGCTTCGGAAACAAATTCAACTTTCGGATTTCCCCAATAAAAAATCCGAAATCGAATCCCGATAGCTATCGGGACCGACATCCGAAACGGCGAAGCCCTCTTTAACACCTTAAAAAAAATAGACAACCGTTAAAAATCAAAACATATCTTTGCCGAATTATGAGCAACGCACCCGAAGATATTTTTAAAAACGTTATATCGCATGCCAAAGAATATGGCTTTGTTTTTCCCTCCAGTGAAATTTATGACGGCCTGAGCGCCGTTTACGACTACGGGCAAAACGGCGTCGAACTAAAAAACAACATCAAAACCTATTGGTGGAAAGCTATGGTGCAGATGAACGAAAATATTGTCGGGCTTGATTCGGCCATATTTATGCACCCGATGATCTGGAAGGCCAGCGGCCACGTGGATGGCTTCAGCGACCCGATGATTGATAATAAGGATTCGCAAAAACGTTATCGCGCCGACCAGTTACTCGAAGATAAAATTGCAGCTTATGACCAGGAAGGCAAAACCGACCTGGCTGAACTGCTGCAAAGCGAAATGGATGCGGCGCTGAAAAATGAAGACCTGCCCCGCTTACGCGAACTTATTATTGAGTACGAAATAACCGATCCCATCGGTGGCTCGAAAAACTGGACCGAAGTTCGCCAGTTTAACCTGATGTTCAGCACCCAGATGGGCGCAATTGCCGGTGAAGCTGATGTGGTGTACCTGCGCCCGGAAACGGCCCAGGGTATATTTGTAAATTACCTTAATGTGCAAAAATCGGGCAGGATGAAAATACCGTTTGGGATTGCCCAGATAGGTAAGGCATTCCGCAACGAAGTGATCGCCCGCCAGTTTATTATCCGCATGCGCGAATTTGAGCAGATGGAGATGCAATACTTCGTTCGCCCAGGCACACAGCTGGAATGGTTTGAAAAATGGAAGGAAACCCGCCTGAAATGGCACCTGGCGCTCGGAACAGCACCGGAAAAATACCGTTACCACGAACATACCAAGCTGGCGCATTATGCCGATGCTGCCTTCGATATTGAATTTGAATTTCCATTTGGTTTTAAAGAAGTGGAAGGTATTCATAGCCGCACCGATTTTGATTTAAGCCAGCACCAGAAATTCAGCAATAAAAAGATGCAGTATTTCGACCCTGAACTTGGGCCTGACGGCAAGCCTTATGGTAACTATATCCCCTACGTGATAGAAACCTCGATCGGCCTGGACAGGATGTTTCTGCTGACGATGATCAACGCTTATGAGGAAGAGGACCTGAGCACCGAAGAGCGCCAGGACAGCCGGACCGTTTTGCACCTGCACCCTTGTTTGGCGCCGGTAAAAGCCGCCATTTTCCCGCTCACCAAGAAAGATGGCTTGCCCGAAAAGGCCCGAGAGATCATGGACGCGCTAAAAGTTGATTTTAACCTGCAATACGAAGAAAAGGATACCATTGGCAGGCGCTACCGCCGCCAGGATGCAATTGGTACACCGTTTTGCATTACGGTCGATCACCAGACTTTAGAAGATGATACAGTAACTATTCGCTACCGCGATACCATGCAACAGGAACGTGTAAAAGCCGCCGATCTGCAAAAGATCATCGGCGATTTGGTGAGCTGGAAGAATTTGCTGGGATAATCAACTAAGATTTTGAAGATTATAAGGATTATAGGATATCGCTTTGTAGTGATATTTTAAAATCCTACCATCCTTATAATCTTAAAAATCTTAGTTCCGTCTATAAATCCTGCCTTTCCATAGAATTTATCCAAAATCTATTTTTTCATTTGTTAATATTGTCCATCAATCCATTATAAACAGATGAAAAAGTTCGCTATGCTATTGCTGCAGGCCGTTGTATTTTTACCGGCGCTTGTTTTTGCACAAACAAAAATCTATCACATCACCCAAACATTCCATATTAAAAGCGGTGGTGGATATGATTATACAACCGTCGATTCATTATCCGATAACCTCTATGTTTCGCACGGCACGCAGGTAAATGTTTTAAACAAAACAACCGGCGACTCTATTGGCGTAATAAAAACTGACAAGGACGTGCACGGCATTGCCCTGGTGCACGAACTCGGCAAAGGGTATATTACCAATGGCGGCGCAAACAGCGCTTTGGTTTTTGATTTAAAAACAAATAAAGTACTGGGCCATGTGCCGACCGGTATGTTCGCCGACGGCATAATGTATGATACTTTCTCCAAAAAAGTAGTCACCTGTAACGGCAGGGGCAAGAACATGACGGTGATCGATCCAAAAACGGACCAGGTGGTAGCGACGATCCAATTAACCGGCTGGCCGGAAACAGCAACCAGCGACGGCAAAGGGAAGATTTATGTAAACAATGCCGAGAAAAGCGAAATCGATGTGATTGACGCCACTACCTTTAAAGTTATTCATACCTGGCCGTTGGCGCCGGGCAAAGGCCCATCCGGCCTGGCGATGGATAGGGCGACCATGCGCCTGTTCGCGGGTTGCGATGGCAACAAACTGGTGGTGATGGACGCCACCAATGGCAATGTTATTACCACGCTGCCAATTGACGATGAATGTGACGCCGTCGGCTTTGATGTTAAACTGAAAACGGTTTATTCATCCAACGGCGAGGGCACTTTAACGATTATAAAAGAAGAGTCTGCCAATAAATTTGTGGTGGCCCAGGTTTTAAAAACCGAAAAAGGCGCCCGCACACAGGCTGTAGACCAGCTTACCCACAAAATATATTTGCCAACTGCCGATTTTGCGCCGAAAGACCCGAAATCATTCCGGCCGCAATCCATTCCGGGAACGTTCAGGGTCCTTGTAGTTACTCCGTAATATTTTGCTATTTTGGCAATTCCGAAATCGAAAATCCGAAACTGCCTCTTGAGCAAAGCGAAAAATCCGAAATCCAAATGGCAGACTACGAAAACAAGATCGGCATAAAATCATGGGCCGAAGAGGACCGGCCCCGCGAAAAGCTGGCTGGCCAGGGGCGCCGTGCTTTGACTGATGCTGAGCTAATTGCTATCCTTATCGGCTCCGGCAGTCGTAATGAAACAGCTGTTGAGTTGAGTAAACGTATCCTGCATCATTATGGCAATGACCTAAATAAATTGGGAAAAGCTTCCATACCCGAACTTTCCAATTTTAAAGGCATCGGCGAAGCGAAAGCGATATCCATTATAGCAGCGCTGGAAATTGGCCGCAGAAGAGGTGAAACAGAATCGGCGCCACCGGAGTTTATCCATAGCAGTAAGGATGCCTACAACCTGATGCGCCGGCATTTGGTTGATTTGAGTCACGAAGAATTTTGGATCATACTCACTGCGCGGTCGCAAAAAGTCATCACCAAAGAATTGATCAGCAGGGGAGGCTTGTCCAATACGGTCATCGATCCTAAAATCATTTTCAGCCTGGCCTTGCAGCATTTGGCCAGCAATATTATACTGGTGCATAATCATCCATCGGGCAACCTGAAGCCAAGCCATAGCGATGTTGTTTTAACCAAAAACGCGATAAGTGCGGGGCAGATACTGGATATTAAGGTAATGGACCATATCATCATCTCGGACCAGGGCTTTTATAGCCTGGCCGATGAAGGAGTGATTTAGATTTCGGTCCCGATAGCTATCTGGATCGGAAGTTCGATTTCGGATACGAGAATTTCGGATTTCGGATGTTCGATTTCGGATTTAAAAAAATTTGATTTGGAATTTTGATTTCGGATAAAGAGTTTTATGCTGAAATCATTTTCAATCCGAAACAAAGCGCCTAACTTTAGGGTTGTAAAACAAATTAAATTAAACAGCGATGATCACACCTGACGATATAATTCCACCTGACGATTCAGACGAATCGGAAATGGACGACCAACAAAGCCAGCGGGATATTCATTCCAACGGGCTGGACGAAGACTATGAAGCTGCCCGTGAAGACGAACCTGCGGATATTTCTGAACTGGATGAGGCTTACGAGGCCGCTGAGCCCGCGCACACCCTGCATCTTGATGATGACGAAGACCACGATGATTGATTAAGCGGGCTGTTGGGCCGGCTTTAAATCACGGGGATAGCTGATATTTATGCAACATGAAGCAAACCGGTTCACTGTCAATTGAACCCTTTCGAATACGGCCGGGCGTTCCTGAAGATGCGATTGAATTAGCTGCATTGCATACTGCCGCAGCCGGCCGTCTTACCACCCTTTACGGAACAGGCCCGTGGTCGTCCGCGACTTCCGAAAAAAGGGTGCTTTTTTCGATGCGTCACGCCTTTGTTTTCGTTATTGAAGAAAATAGCGCTATCGTAGCCACTTTTCATTTGGCTGCAAAAAAGCCTTGGGCTATCGATGCAAAATACTTTACCACTGCTAAAAAGCCGCTATACCTTTTATCCATGGCGGTTATTCCCCCCAGGCAACGACAAGGAATAGGTCGTAAATGCCTGGAACAAGCGCTCATTATAGCCAAATCCCTTAATGCGGATTGCATTCGCCTTGATGCTTATAATGATGCGGCAGGAGCAGGCTCTTTTTATTCACAATGCGGCTTTGCAGAAAGAGGCAGGGTGGTTTATCGAAATGCGCCATTAATTTATTATGAGCATATATTGAGGCCCTGATTTAAACTGACGACGCCTGCCAGACTTCGTAAGCTTTCCTTTTGGCACTTCCGCGCTCATCGCGCTTCTCCTGCTTTCGGACTTTCCGGACTTTTCCGACTTTCGGATCATCCTTCAAAAATCCGAAATCGAAATTCCGACATCCGAAATCAAAAACTATCTTTGCCGTTTATTGTCGCGCATTAGATGAAAATATCATACAATTGGCTGAAAGAGTTTATTGAAACGGATAAAACGCCGGAAGAAATTTCAAAAATACTAACCGGTACAGGGCTGGAGGTGGAAAGCATGGAAAAAGTGCAGGCTGTTCCCGGCGGGCTGGAGGGCCTGGTGATCGGTTATGTGAAAGAGCGTAGCCAGCATCCCAATGCCGATCGTTTAAGTGTTACAAAAGTAGATGCAGGCACCGATGAAGAACTGCAAATTGTTTGTGGCGCACACAACGTCGCTGCCGGCCAAAAGGTGGTGGTGGCGCTGGTTGGTACCACGGTTCATCCTACCACCGGCGAGCCTTTTAAAATCAATAAATCGAAGATCAGGGGAGAAGTATCCGAAGGGATGATCTGTGCCGAGGATGAGATAGGGCTGGGAGCAGATCACGCCGGAATTATGGTTTTGGACGAGAGCGCTGAGGTGGGCGCGCCGGCCAAAGACTATTTTAAGCTGAAAGACGATTACATGTACGAGATCGGCCTGACGCCTAACCGCGCTGACGCTGCCTCGCATTTGGGTACCGCAAGAGATATTGCCGCGTTTTTGAAGATCGCGGTTAAGCGCCCGGATATCTCGGCTTTTAAGGTTGATGATACCAGCCGCACGATTAAGGTTATTGTAGAGAACGAACAGGCCGCGCCGCGTTATTCGGGTGTAACCATTTCGGGTGTAGAAGTAAAGGAATCGCCCCAGTGGCTAAAGGAGCGCCTGGCGGTGATCGGTATTCGTTCCATTAATAATATCGTCGATGCAACCAATTATGCACTGCATGACCTGGGCCAGCCCCTGCATGCTTTCGATGCGGATGAGATCAGCAGGGATACAGTCATCGTTAAAAATTGTCCTGAGGGCACGCCTTTCGTTACGCTGGACGGCGTGGAACGCAAATTATCTGCCGATGACCTGATGATCTGCGACGGCGACGGCAAGCCGATGTGCATCGGTGGTGTTTTCGGGGGGATAAATTCAGGCGTTAAGGCAAGCACTAAAAGTATCTTTTTGGAAAGCGCCTGGTTTAATGCAGTGTCCATCCGAAAAACTTCAAAGCGCCACGGCTTAAAAACTGACGCCTCTTTCAGGTTTGAGCGGGGCACCGATCCGGATATGACCGTTTTCGCCCTGAAACGTGCTGCATTGCTGATACAACAGGTTGCCGGCGGTAAAATATCGTCTGAAATTTCGGATAACTACCCCAGCCCGGTGGCGCCGTTTGCCATCGATGTTGCTTATAAAACCATCGACAGGCTCATTGGCAAACGAATTCCGCATGGCGAAATAAAAGATATTCTGACCGCTTTGGAAATTGAGGTTGTTAGCGAAACCGGGGAAGACCTTGCGCTCAAAGTTCCGCCTTATAGGGTGGACATTACTCGTGATGTGGATATTGTTGAAGAGATATTACGCATCTATGGCTATAATAATATTGAGATACCTACCCAGGTAAGGGCATCGCTGAATAATTCCACAAGGCCGGAAAAAGATTCGGTTCAAGGCTTGCTGTCCGACCTGCTTACGGCAAACGGGTTCAACGAGATCATGTCGAACTCACTAACCAAATCAGCTTATTCATCCAACCTGGATGAAGCGGTGAAGATTTTAAACCCCTTGAGCAACGACCTTGATGTAATGCGCCAGACCATGCTATACTCAGGCCTGGAAGCCGTTGCCTACAACCAAAACCGCAAAAATGCCGATCTGAAGCTGTACGAGTTCGGAAAGGTATATTCGGTTGAGGAAGACAAATATACCGAGACGCAACGTTTTGCAATTTTCGTATCAGGCGCAACCGCTGGTGAACAGTGGAACCAAAAAGCTAAAGCAGTTTCGTTTTATAACTTAAAAGCGATTGTTGACGGTTTGTTGGCAAAACTGAATATCACTGATTTTTCGGTAGAGGATTCGACCTGCAGCCGTATTTCCTATGGCCTTCAATACAAATTGAACAATAAGCAACTGGTAAAATTCGGTGCAGTTAAGGGCGAAGCGTTAAAAAAAGTGGATGTTGAAAAAGAAGTTTTTTATGCCGACTTTAATTTCGATATGGTTTTAAAAGCTGCCCGGAAAAATAAGATCGTTTATCGCGAGCTATCGAAATACCCGGCAGTGCGGCGCGATCTTTCGATGTTGATCGATAAATCGGTCAGTTTTGGTCAGTTAAAACAGATCGCTCAAAAAGCGGAACGCAAATTATTGCAGGAAGTAAACGTATTTGACGTATACGAGGGGGGCAAACTCCCTGCAGGAAAAAAATCATATGCACTAAGTTTCGTTTTGCAGGATGACGAAAAGACGCTGACCGATAAATCCATCGACAGCATTATGCAAAAGCTGATCTATAACCTGGAGAAAGAAGCCGGAGCGGAGATCAGGAAATAATTAGTGAGTTAGTGAATTAGTGAATTAGTGAATTGAGGAGTTAATTTTGAGTTTGAAAATTATTCGATATATTTCCACCTGAATTTAGAGTTAATCATCCAGTGACAATAAATAAATAATTAAAATCACTAATTCACTAACTCGCTAATTCACTAACTCAAAACACATGGCCCTTGCAGAGCAGCTGAGCAGAATTGTTGACCGTACGGAACGGCTAATCGAGCTTTGTGCTGCCTTACAGGAGGAAAATGACCTGTTAAAACTGGAGAGCGAGGCGCTCACGGTGGCCCTTGATGCAAGCAAAAATAAGACGAAAGAACTGGAAGAAAAGCTGAAGGCATTGAAGATGGCGAAGTCATTTTCAGAAACAAATGAAAAAAGTCTTGACATAAAGCAAAAAATTAACGAATTTGTGCAGGAAATAGATAAGTGTATTGTATTATTAAAAAAATAGTACAATTTGTGAAACGCTCAGATGGGAGAAATCTCGATAAAAATAAATATTGCTGACAGAGTTTACCCTTTAAAGGTAAACATGGAAGAGGAAGAAATAATACGAAGGGCAGCCAAATTAATTAACGACCGGATAAAAGAGTACCAGGAAAATTACGCGGTGAGGGATAAGCAGGATCTGCTTTCGATGTGTGTGTTGCATTATGCAACATCCTCATTAAAAGCCGACAAGAAGGTTACGGTTGAAGATACGGAGGTAACCGATAAGGTTTACCAGTTGGATCATTTGTTGACGGAATTCTTTTCAAAGCAATAAACGTTCTTTGCATAATTAACGAGCAAGTAAGATTTAACCGCGGTTAAATTTTAAGTTTCACTATTAAAAACTTAACGCTTCAATATCAGGAGATCAAAAAAAAGAGGCATGCGTTACTCCGTTTTCTGTTTAACGGTAACCCATTCATCTCAGACATCCTACCAGAAGTTTTTAAATACATGACACTTAAAAATTTAGTTGCGGTTTTTTTATTTACACCAATTATATTATACCAAAAAAGAGATGAACATATATTTAGTTCTGATTATCGGCGTTTTCATAGGCGCCCTGCCTGGCTACGTGCTGGGCCGCTACCTGCTAAGGAAGCTGTTTAAAGACCAGGAAGTATCCGCTCAAAATAAAGTAAAAAAGATACTGAAAGATGCAGAAAACGATGCCGAGATACTGAAGAAAAACAGGCTGCTGGAAGCGAAAGAGAAATTTTTGCAGATGAAAACCGAGCATGAGCAGCAGGTGAACGAGCGAAACAACGGAGTCAACCAGCGCGAGAATGGCGTGAAGCAAAAAGAGCAATCGTTGAACTCGCGTTTGGAGAACATGAACCGAAAGGAAAGTGAAATTGACAACGTGCGTAAAAACCTGGATCGGCAAACCGAAATCGTCCTTAAAAAGCAGGAAGAGGTGGATCAGCTGAAGAACCAGCACGTACAGCAGTTGGAAACCATTGCCGGCCTCAGCGCCGAAGATGCCAAGAACCAGCTGGTGGATAATTTGCGCGAAGAGGCCCGCGCCAAGGCGATGGCCCAGATCAAAGACATTGTGGATGAGGCAAAGCTTACGGCCACAAAAGAGGCCAAAAAGATCGTCATTCAAACTATCCAGCGGACCGCTACCGAAAGCGCTATTGAAAATACGGTTTCCATTTTCAATATCGAAAACGACGAAATAAAGGGCCGCATTATTGGTCGCGAGGGAAGGAATATCCGGGCGCTTGAAGCTGCAACCGGCATCGAGATCATCGTGGATGATACGCCGGAAGCGATCATTCTTTCAGGTTTCGACCCGGTACGCCGCGAGATTGCCCGCCTGGCCATGCACCGTTTGGTAACCGACGGCCGCATCCACCCGGCGCGTATTGAGGAAGTGGTTGCTAAAACCAAAAAGCAGATCGAAGAAGAAATTGTGGAAATAGGCGAACGTACCGTAATTGACCTCGGTATAAATGGCCTGCACCCGGAACTGATCCGTATGGTGGGTCGTATGCGTTACCGTTCATCCTACGGGCAAAACCTGTTGCAGCACTCGCGCGAGGTAGCTAACTTCTGCGCCACCATGGCTGCTGAGTTGGGCTTGAACGTAAAACTGGCTAAACGTGCCGGCTTATTGCACGATATTGGCAAAGTGCCTGATGACAACCCGGAACTGCCACACGCTATCCTGGGCATGCAATTAGCTGAAAAGTATAAAGAACATCCGGAAGTTTGTAATGCTATCGGCGCTCACCACGACGAGGTGGAAATGACCTCCATGTTATCGCCCATCATCCAGGTATGCGATGCCATATCCGGGGCACGCCCCGGCGCACGCCGCGAAGTGGTGGAAAGCTATATCAAACGATTAAAGGAATTGGAAGATTTGGCCATGTCGTATCCTGGTGTCGAAAAAACGTTCGCTATCCAGGCCGGCCGCGAGTTGCGCGTTGTTGTTGAAAGCGAGAAGATAAGCGATGCACAGTCGGAAGTATTGGCCGCGGATATTTCCAATCGGATACAAACAGAGATGACCTATCCGGGACAGATTAAGGTTACGGTGATCAGGGAGACGAGGTCGGTTGCTTTTGCGAAATAGAAAGAATTTTTATAATTTTATATTATAATTCAAAAAGATATAAATGCAGGCTACTTTAAAGTTGAAGGTTTCTGAGATTTTCACTAAATATAACTTTTCTAAGGAAGATGCGGGTTTTATTTCTGATGTTTTAAATGAAATAGATGACAAGCAGGATGAAAAATTTCGGGTGAGCAAGGAGCTTTTTTTGACTCAAAAGGACAAAACTCAACTTATCGAAAGAATTGATAATGTTAAAATAGAACTTGTCGAAAGAATTGAAGGAGCTAAAACAGAACTTAACAAATCAATTTTTATAGCTGGGGTAATACAACTTTTGGCAATAATAGGTTCGCTTTTGGCAATCCTAAGTTTTATGCACAAATAATACAAAGTGCCTGTTGCTCAAGATAAAAAAACCACTCATTCAAAGGCCGTTGAAAAGCGACCTGTAGATATCTATTTCGACAAATACGCCGAAAGCCATCAAAATCCAACCAATAAGGCTATCCATTGGATTTGTGTACCGCTCATCGTTTTCAGCCTGCTGGGCTTAGTGTGGGCTATACCTTTCCCATACCTAAAGTTTTTGGGGCGGTATAATACCTTTATTAACTGGGGTTCGGTATTGATCGCATTTTCCGTTTACTATTACTATAGGCTTTCGCCGGTATTATCCTACTTCATGCTGCTGATCGTATTTGCCTTTAGCTATGGCATCATCGACCTGGCAAACTGGCAAAAGGCCGGCGGACCACCCTTGTGGGAATCGTCCCTGGTGATTTTTGTAATAGCATGGATAGGTCAGTTTATCGGGCATAAGATCGAGGGGAAAAAGCCATCATTTTTGGACGACCTCAGGTTTCTGCTCATCGGGCCGATATGGCTGCTGCATTTCATTTTGAAGAAAGCTTCGATCAGGTATTAAATTGACTTTTGGAATTTCTTATTTTTCTTAAATTCAACCTTAATTAAATCTTGAATTTCTCAAGCTAATTGTCTGTGTTAATTATTTCGAAATTTCGCGATTACTATGATGCTTCTGTCGGTACTGGCATTGATAAAACGATCATTTATGAAAGGGTAACCAGGAGCATTCAAAGCCAAGATTTTTTACTTAAGGAATATATCGCAGGGGATTATTTTTACCGGGCTTCTGATTGGGTATGGGGGTCAAAAGTGGTTGTTTTTGAATGGAGTATAATTGGCTTTTGCGGAAAAACCTATGTTTTATTAACTGAAAAAACAAAAGATGAAGATAATGCCGCTTCCCCGGAAACAATAGAATATTTTTATGGAGACGAATGTCTAGAAAAGGTTTTTAGAAATAAGAAGCAGAAATGGCGATATCAGGAAACCAGAAATTTTATCGACAAATGGCACGGTAAAGAGTTTTTAAGCTTTTTTGTAAATAACAAAGTGCCGATTTTCATTGCGACCAGACAACGCGGCTACAATCAAATCAATTCGGATGTTGTTTTAAACCCGTTGCTGTTGGAATATAAATTCTTTAGAATTTTCGACTCTTATACCGCATTTCAGGAAATTCAAATGTTTATATCTGGGGTACTCGGTGTTGGCGCCGCCAATAATTTGGAAATTCCTAACGATGAAAAGATCAAACAACATGGGTTTGACCTAAAATGGTCATTTCGTAATCCCGATCCGCCTAAAAGAAAACAATAACCTCGCCGTCTTACAAATTCTTCCCCAACTTGTCCAAAATATCCTGGGGGACGTTCTCCAGGTCAAGCACCAAAAACCCATCCAGGCAATCCGAAAATTTGGGGTCGATATTAAAGCTGATGATCTTTGCATTCAGGGCAATATATTGGCGGAGCAGTACAGGAACCTTTATATTCCTTGTTTCCACTTCTGAGATCAGGTTGTCAAGGCCTTTAAAATTATCTTCGCCTGATAGCAAAACATCGCTGTCCAAATTGCCAAGGTCAACCTTGAATTTTTTGCGCGGCCTTACATATTTGGATAGCTCATGGTCAAAATGATTACGGTTAATATAATCGACAATGAGCGATTTGCTAAATGTCGAAAAGGAATTGCTGATGCTAACCGGCCCGATCAGGTAGCGATATTTCGGATTATCGATCAGGTATTTCAGAATTCCCTTCCACAACAAAAACAAAGGCAACGGTTTTTGCTGGTATTCTTTCCGTATCCACGAGCGCCCAAGCTCGATGCTCTTTTTCAATACCGGGACAAACCCGGATTTTATTTTGAATAACTCGGATATATAAAAGCCCCCTTTACCGTGGCTGAAAAATATCTCATTACCAAGCCCCAGCCTGTAGGCGCCTACGATCAATTTCGCATCCGTATCCCATATGAACAGGTGATGGTAGTAAATATCATATTTATCAAGGTCGGTAGACTTATTCGTCCCTTCTCCTATTTCTCTGAACGTTATCTCCCGTAGTCTGCCTATGTCCCGAATCACATTTGGGATCAATGATGTCGGCACAATAAAAACTTCGTAGTTTTTCTCTACCCACACCCGGTAATCATCTCTTAATGGCGCAATATCTTTTTCAAGGGCGGCTGTATCGATGGCAGGCGCGATTGCAGCAGGTGTTTTCTTTATTTTGAAGAGATTGCGCGGGTTGAATATTTTTTTCTCCTCGTCCAGTCCGCTCCCGAGGGCATAGGTGCGTGTACGCAGATAATTGAGCAGTTTGGTGCTGTTGGTATAGTCAGGTACTTCCTCAATATTTATCGGTTTGCCAATCCGCAGTTTGATGGTATGCCCTTGTTTATTGAAAAGTTCAGAAGGCAGCTTGGCCGTTCTGAGCGTAGGGTGTATTAGGCTTAGTAAATTAAAAAGCAAGCCATTATTGCCCTGAAAGTAGATCGGCACGACCGGGACTTTAGCTTTGGCGATAATCTTCCCTACCACCGGGTGCCACATACGATCGGTGACTTGTTTTTGGTCAAGTTTATAGGTTGAAACTTCTCCGGCAGGGAAAATGCCAATCGGTGTGCCATTTGCCAGCAGCTCGAGCGTAGTTTTTAAACCGCTTATAGAAGACGAGTGCTCAATGTTTTCAAACGGATTAACGGCAACAAAATAATCTGCCAGGTTAGGTATTTTCTTTAAAATAAAATTGGCCATCAGTTTTGCATCGGGCCTCACCATACACAATATCTTAAGCAAAACCATGCCTTCAATGCCGCCATAGGGATGATTCGCAATCGCTATAAAGCTGCCGGTAGCTGGCAGGTTTTTTAGTTCCTTTTCGTCAAACTCAACCTCAATTCCGCATCCTTTTAAAATCGCATCAGCGAATTCCGGGCCCTGTTTGGGCTGGGCCTGGTCAAACAGTTCGTTTACCCGGTTGATCTTCATCAATTCCATCAACAAGGGGGCTAGCCCGGGCATTTTTAGCTTGTCAATTTTGGTAGCCTTAGCAAACTCTTCGGTAGTGATTACTTTCATCCTTAACAAAAAAAGCCCTGCAAACCTATCCGGGTAAATAAGTATGGTGAAAAATTGTTTAATTTAACGCTGGTAAACCTCAAACATGAAAGCGCCAATCAAAAGTTACTTTACCATCACCAAAAAAGAATGGAATGGCCTGGTAGTTCTGGTAATTTTGATTGCAGGGGTATTGGCTGCGCCTTATGTTTACCAATTGTTCCGCAAAGATAGCACAATAAATTTCAAAGATTTTGATAAAGCAGCTGCACAGCTTGGCAAAGCAGAAAAAAATGGCAGCTATGTACCCGGCGATAGCCCGCGGGACGATCAGGCCGGACGTGTTGCCATGTTTCCATTCGACCCGAACGCTATTACAATCCAACAATGGCAACAACTGGGTTTAACTGAACACCAGGCAGAAATAATCGTACATTATAAAGCCAAGGGCGGGCGGTTTTACAAAAAGGAAGACCTTAAGAAAATATATGCCGTCACCGCTGAAGATTATCAGCGACTCGAACCATATATCAACCTCCCCGATGCTGGCAATGCATACAAAAAGATAAAGCCCGGAGAAACCGTCGAGCTAAACAACGCCGATTCCACCCGGCTGACTGAATTGACCGGCATTGGGCCCTCCCTGGCGGTACGGATCATTCGGTACCGCGACCGTTTGGGTGGTTTTTACCGTAAGGAACAACTGGGTGAGATCTTCGGGATCGACTCGTCAAAATTTGTTGTTTTGAGCAGCGAGATCACCATAAATCCGCAGCTGGTTAAAAAGATAGACATCAATTCAATTTCATTCGATCAGCTCCGGCTATTCCCATACTTTACTTACAAGCAGGTAAACGCCATCATTCAGTACCGCACGCAGCACGGTAACTACACTTCGGTTGCTGATATGAAAAATATTGCGATATTGGATGAACAAACTTTACAAAAAACGGCACCTTATTTAAGTTTTAAATGATTGCAGATCAAATCAAAGCGGCCATCCGCGACATTCCCGATTTCCCTAAGCCGGGAATTATTTTTAAGGATATTACCCCAATTTTAAAGGACCCTGTACTTTGCGGGCATATTGTGGATGCCTTTATTGAAAAATTGAAAGACACCCGTATTGATGCGGTAGCCGGTATCGAGAGCCGCGGCTTTTTATTTGGGTTGACATTGGCCAACAAATTGGGCGTACCATTTGTGCCCGTGCGCAAAGCAGGCAAATTGCCGTTCACTATTAAACAGAAAGCTTATAAACTGGAATACGGCACGGCAGTTATTGAGTTGCATACAGATGCATTTGAGCCAGGTCAGCGTATTTTAATTCATGACGACTTGCTGGCAACCGGTGGTACTGCCCTGGCGGCAAGTGAATTGATTGAAGAAATGGGTGGTATTGTTGCGGGGTTTTGTTTTGTTGTAGGGTTGGGCTTTTTAAATGGCCATGAGCGAATTGCGCCGGTTTGTGATAAGGTGATAATCCTGGCGGAATATTAAGATTTGTATTAAATGACTGAAAAAGAAAAAATGATTGCAGGCTTGCCTTATCAGGCCAGTGATCCTGAATTGGTTGAACTGCGGGCAATAGTCAGAAAAAAGTTAGGGCCGTATAACCAGGTTGGTGTACATGAAACTGATGACCAATCGCGGATGCTCAAAAATATACTTGGTAAAATGGGAAATGGCAGTTGGATAGAGCCACCGTTTTATTGTGATTACGGGTTTAACATCACCGTGGGCAATGATTTTTATATGAACTTCGACTGCGTCATTTTGGATGTAGCGCCGGTGATCATTGGCAACAATGTGATGTGCGGGCCCAAAGTACAATTGCTTACAGCCACGCACAGCCTTGATGCGCAAGTTCGTAATTTTTCCGGGACGGAACTTGGTAAACCAATAACCATCGGCAATCGTGTTTGGATAGGCGCCGGGGTAATTGTTTGCCCGGGAGTTTCTATCGGTGATGAAGCTGTGATCGGAGCGGGTAGCGTCGTAACGCGTGATGTGCCACCACGCGCGTTTGCTGCGGGTAATCCTTGCAAGGTGATAAAGCACATTGATTAAAAGCACTAAAAAAATATTTCAGTTCACGGCCTTGCCCGATAAATGAGCCAGCAGTTGCTAAACCAACAATCTATACCGGATACCGATTTGTTAATTTTCCGATAGCTTTTATTTCAATCCAAAGTACTATTTATTGCGTTACTTTGCTATAAACCAATAATTACCGATGGATTCTTTAATTATCAATACGCCTTCAACCGGCTACGATTTCTCCCAAAGCGAAAACCAGCAAATGGTTGGCCACATGGCCCGCGATTTCGCTGAAAAGCACATCCGGCCCCATGTAATGGAATGGGATGAAGCGCAGCATTTCCCTATTGAAGTATTTAAGCAACTGGGCGAGTTGGGCATGATGGGTGTGGTGGTTCCCGAGGAATACGGTGGCTCCGGTTTTGGCTATTTGGAGTATGTGACCGTAATCAGCGAGATCGCAAGGGTATGCGGGTCTATCGGTTTATCGGTTGCCGCCCACAATTCCTTGTGTACCGGGCATATCCTCGCTTTCGCGAATGAGGAACAAAAACACCGCTGGCTGCCCAAATTAGCTACCTGCGAATGGCTTGGCGCGTGGGGGTTAACCGAATCAAACACCGGCTCGGACGCGTTGGGCATGAATACTACCGCCGTTGCTGATGGCGATCACTATATTGTTAACGGCTCAAAAAACTTCATTACGCATGGCAAATCGGGCGATGTGGCCGTGGTAATGGTGCGTACCGGCGAGAAAAATGATTCAAAGGGTATTTCAACCCTGGTGATTGAAAAAGGTACCCCCGGCTTTACACATGGTAAAAAAGAGAATAAGATGGGCATGCGTGCCTCGGAAACTACAGAGTTGATATTTAATGATTGCCGCGTACCAAAAGAAAACCTGCTGGGCAACGAAGGTGAGGGTTTTAAACAAGCCATGAAGGTGCTGGATGGCGGGCGTATATCCATCGCTGCCTTGTCCCTTGGTATAGCAAAAGGGGCTTTTGAGGCTGCCGTGGCTTATTCAAAGGAAAGGAAGCAGTTTGGCCAGTCTATCAGCACCTTCCAGGGCATATCCTTCAAGCTGGCCGATATGGCCACCCAAATTGAAGCCGCCGAACTATTGGTAATGCAGGCGGCCGACTTAAAAAACCGTCACCAGCCGGTTACCAAGCAAGCTGCCATGGCCAAATATTACGCTTCGGAAGTTGCTGTGAAAGTTGCCAATGACGCTGTGCAGATATTCGGCGGCTACGGCTATACCAAGGATTTCCCCGTGGAAAAATATTACCGTGATGCCAAGTTATGCACGATAGGCGAGGGGACGAGCGAGATACAGAAAATTGTGATTGCAAGGGAGGCGTTGAGGGATTAATACCCTTGGTACAAGTAATGAATTTGTAGGGGCGATCCCTTGTGGTCGCCCTTAAAAGAGCGATTACCCGATGACGGACGCGGTATTAGACGGACGAAACTTACGAAGTTTTATCCCCGCCAGGAAATACACTTGTTTCCGGAATTTAATTCCTGTATTTTTGTTTATAACGCAATTTTAGAATCATGAAAACCATTGTATTGGAAGTGGATGACGCACTGGCAAAAGCGTGGAAAAATAGTTCTCCGGATGAAAGGGCTGTTTATGGGAAAAAGATAAATGCTGTGCTAAGAGAGTTACAGAAAACGAAATTTGACGATTTGCTTGAAAAAGCCGGAAAAGTAGCGGCGGATAATGGTTTAACAGAGGATAAACTTAATAAGCTATTAAAGGACAACAATGACACCAAGAATGGACCCTATGAATGGTGGAACGATGAAGAATTGATAATTGAGCTTGACCGGCGTTCAGACGATTTGAAAAGCGGCAAAGATCCGGGCGTTACGCTGGAAGAGTCGAAAGAACGTTTAGCGGCCCTTTTTAAAAGAAATGGCTAATTCATTTAAACTCGCTGAAACTGCCCAGCGTGAGTTTGAAAATTCTGCATTATGGTATACGAGCGTGTCCGAAACGGTACGCCAACGTTTCGTTGACGACGTTTTTAGAGCATTCGATTCTATATCAAGAAACCCGGAGTTTTATCCAAAGAAAAAAGGAAAGAACAGGGAGTTTGTTATGCGTAAATTCCGGTTTATAATTGTTTACGAATTTTTGCCAAAAGAAGGCTCGGTTTTTATTTTACATGTCTTCCACACCAGCCGGCATCCTAAACATAAGTATAAGAACAAGTAGATATTTCGATATCGACCCATTTGCATTTTAGGTCTTCGTAGATTCAGAAGATTGTTACTGCGAGAGAGGCGTTGAGGTGAGTTGAATAATGTGATTATGTGAGTGGTTGGATTCAGTTTAAACCTTACTATATTTATATCATGCAAATTCCTAAACTTCTTATTTTAATTTTTTTACTGGCTATCGCCAATTCCTCATTTGGTCAGAAACTAAATAAAATCGAAAGGGAATATTTTATTTTAGGGACATTAAGTGACGATTCAGGACATGATGTTGACCCACGCGAGGAGAATTTGTTTGACAGATATTATTCCATGCAGGAGCCGTTAATAACAGTTATCGATTCTCTTTTGAAAAAAGATTACCTTATTTCAGCCTACAAAGTGGAGCGTTATCTCGATTCAACTGGAAATTTTCTTAGCGGGAAAATATTTTCAGATACCTTGCTAAAAAGATTTGATGTTTATTATACATTTAAGGAAAATGGAACATTTACTTCCGACAATGATCCGAAACTAAATAATAAGCCAATATTAATGCGTTATTTAAAAACAAAAATTTTTGACGAAGACTCCCAAAAGCTCGCATTTTTAGCGGGAACATACGTTAGATTCGGGCTTGCAAATGATACAGCATACGAAATTAGCATACCGGAAAGCTTTGGCAAGGCGAAAATTTGTTACAATTTATTGGTAAATTTTAAATGCAAAGCTACTTACCAGGTTTGGCAAGATCATATCCCAACCGGGTACCATGTATATTTTCACCCAAGTCAAAAAATAAAAGCGTATTTGCAACAGTTTATGTATCTACGAAAAAGACTCGATGAGGCCGAGCGGATATGGTTTGAGAGGGAAATAAACGAATCAAAACACAAATAACTTTTGGGATATTTGGCCAATTCCTAAATCGCAATTGCTCAATCAGATAATACGCTCACAAATTCATCTTTCAATTTCCAAAAACATTCCCTATCTTTGCCATCCCTGAAAGGAGGTATATCGGGAATTATGATCATTATCAACGTAAAAGACGGCGAATCATTAGACAAAGCATTAAAACGCTTTAAAAAGAAGTTTGAAAAAACAGGTGTGTTACGTGAGCTTCGCAGTCGCCAGGCTTTCGAAAAGAAATCCGTTACCCGCCGCCACGTGGTTAAACACGCTATCTACAAGCAAAATATGAACTTAGAAACAACTGTATAATTTTTTTAAATTCTTTTAAAAAAATTATCAGATTTCTAATCAAAATACAAAAACTATTTGTACATTCATCGTTCGGATGTACAAGTAGTTTTTATGTTTACAGAGCGTTTTATCCGGTATATTCAGTTCGAAAAAAGGTACTCTCCGCACACTGTATCCGCCTACCAGTCAGACCTCAGCCAGTTTATCGGCTTCCTCAACAATCCTGAAAAACAAGACCCGCCGCCAGAGCCGGTCATCACGAATCCGTCCCAGATTACGCATTATCATATCCGCAACTGGATGGTTGAATTGATGAACGACCAGATACTGGCCCGTTCCATCAACCGTAAAATTGCCACGCTGCGCAAATATTTTAAGTTTTTGCTGCAGGAAGGCATTATCGAAATTAATCCTGCCTCAAAGATCAATACGCCTAAAATTCCTAAAAACCTGCCGGTTATTGTGGAAGATGAAAAGCTTACCCGTATGCTGGACGATGGCGATGTATTTGCCAATGATTTCCCCGGCGTTCGCGATAAGCTGGTGGTCGAAATGCTGTTCGGTACGGGGATGCGGCTTTCGGAATTGCTGGGTGTAAAAGACTCGGATATCAACGTTTACGAGGGCACTTTAAAGGTACTGGGAAAACGTAATAAAGAACGTATTATACCCATCAACAACGAGCTGAAATTATTAATAGCTGAATACCAGGAGTTAAAGAAAAAGCAGCAATTTTCTGGTAACAATTCGTTAACCTTGATCGTTACAAATAAAGGAGCCAGGGCTTATGCGATGTTGATCTATACTATTGTGCAAAAATATCTGTCGTACATATCAACCCAAAATAAACGCAGCCCGCACGTTTTGCGGCACACTTTTGCAACAAGCCTGTTAAACCGCGGCGCCGATCTGAACGCCATTAAAGAACTTTTGGGCCACGCCAATCTGAGTGCGACCCAGATTTATACCCACAATTCAGTTGAACGATTAAAATCTATTTACAAACAAGCCCACCCAAAGGCTTAAAAAAGGAGGAATCATGAAAATCACAGTGCAATCTATTCGTTTTAATGCAGACAGGAAATTACTGGACTTCATCCAGAAAAAAGCTGATAAGCTCGATACCTTCTATGACCAGATCATAAGCGGCCAAGTTTATTTGCGATTGGAAAAAGTAGAAGATGAAGCGAACAAAATAACGGAGATTAAACTGACGCTTCCGGGTAGCCAGTTATTTGCAAAAGAACAATGCAAAACATTCGAGGAAGGCACCGACCTTGCTATCGAATGCCTGCGCAAGCAAATAGAGAAGCATAAGCAAAAGAAAACCGCCTCTGTGGCCGCAGCAAAAAAAGCGGTTCTGGCCGAGGTTCAGGACGAGTTTTAATCATAAAAAACATAAAAATTTTAACTGGATCGGCGGGTTTTTACCCGCCGATTTTTTTTGAATAGTATTTTCTGGTGATGTGAAGTATTTGAAG
The DNA here is from genome assembly GCA_013285685.1 of Bacteroidota bacterium. Classification (GTDB taxonomy): domain Bacteria; phylum Bacteroidota; class Bacteroidia; order Sphingobacteriales; family Sphingobacteriaceae; genus Mucilaginibacter. The sequence continues at coordinate 3,366 of JABDHD010000002.1, read as the reverse complement.
CTTACCGGAAAAAATAAACCACTAAGCACACAATGGGCACAAAGATTCCACAAAGAAAAGTTTGCGTTGTGTAGTTTGTGAATTCTTTTTCATCTTAGTGCTCGTTATGACCGAAAACGAGATTTCGAAAATTGTTTTTAATTGTGCTTTAAAAGTGCATCAATATCTGGGGCCGGGTCTTTTAGAAAGTGCTTATGGCGAATGTTTGTTTTATGAACTATGTAAGAGCGGGCTTAAAATTGAAAAACAAAAGCCACTGCCGCTTATTTATGAAGATGTTAAACTTGAAGTAGGTTACCGCATCGATATTATAATCGAAAATAAATTTATCATCGAAGTAAAATCAGTTGAAGCGCTAAATGATGTGCATATGGCACAAATACTAACCTACCTAAAATTAGCAAACTGCAAACTTGGGTTTTTAATAAATTTCAATGTTTTATTGATAAAGAATGGAATAAGAAGGGTGATAAACGGAACTTTGTAGAAAACATTACATCGCCGGGCTTATCAAATCTGGTAAAAAATAAACCACAAAGTCTACAAGTACCACTAAGATTTAACAAAGTAAGCCGCGTTCCATAGTGTTCTTAGTGAAACCTTGGTGCACTTAGTGGTAAAAAGAAAATGCCAAAATTGACCCTTCAACAATGCAGTTTACCTTTATTTCAGCCTAATGATTCGCCCCGGGTTTCAATTTCTAACGCCGCATTTTGAGGGGCCACACATGCTTGAAACACCCCCGATTTTTTTTTGAAAAATAAATTTTGTTCGCCTTAAAAAATGTGTAAATTTGCAATCCCTTTCGGAGAGGTATGTAATTGCATTGCTGCCGAATAAAAGGGTGGTTCTTTAAAATAAAAAAACAGCCTTATTAATTAACCGGTATATTCCGAAGATCATGCAAATTGGTCGGCTGGGAGACGAAAGACGTTAATAATTAAAAGCCTCCTTAGCTCAGCTGGTAGAGCAACTGACTTGTAATCAGTAGGTCATTGGTTCGATCCCGATAGGGGGCTCTGTTTTAATTTCGGATGTCGGATTTAATATTTCGGATTTAGATTTTAAAAATCCGAAATCGCAAGTTCGAAATCCGAAATAAGACAAATGGGGAGATTCCAGAGCGGCCAAATGGATCAGACTGTAAATCTGCTGTCTTACGACTTCGGAGGTTCGAATCCTCCTCTCCCCACGGAGTTAATTAGTGAAGGATGAATTAGTGAGTTAGTGAATAAAAAAATCACTAATTCAACAACTCACTAACTCACTAATTAAAAAGCGGAAGTAGCTCAGTTGGTAGAGCGATAGCCTTCCAAGCTATAGGTCGCGAGTTCGAACCTCGTCTTCCGCTCGGTTGGTTTATTGGTTGATTAGTTCAATAGTTCATTGGTAAAAAAGCCTTTGCGAACTATTCACAAATGAACTAATGAACAAGTGAACCAATGAGCTAAAAAATCAGCCGACGTAGCTCAGGGGTAGAGCACTTCCTTGGTAAGGAAGAGGTCATGGGTTCAAATCCCATTGTTGGCTCAAGTATTGAAAAATAAACTTAAAGTTAAAATTAACCTGTAAATAATAAATATAGATCATGGCAAAAGAAAAGTATGACCGCAGTAAGCCGCATTTAAATATCGGTACTATCGGTCACGTTGACCACGGTAAAACAACCCTTACCGCAGCGATTACAAAGGTATTGGCTGACAAAGGTTTCTCAGAAGCCCGTTCATTCGATTCAATCGACTCGGCTCCTGAAGAAAAAGAACGTGGTATTACTATTAACACCGCACACGTTGAATATTCAACAGCAACCCGTCACTACGCGCACGTTGACTGCCCGGGACACGCCGACTATGTGAAGAACATGGTTACCGGTGCTGCCCAGATGGACGGTGCAATTATAGTTGTTGCCGCTACTGATGGTCCGATGCCGCAAACACGCGAGCACATCCTTTTAGCCCGCCAGGTTGGCGTGCCTTCATTGGTTGTGTTTATGAATAAAGTAGATATGGTTGATGATCCGGAATTGCTGGAACTTGTTGAGATGGAAATCCGCGAATTATTATCATTCTACGATTATCCGGGCGACGATATCCCTGTTATCCAGGGTTCAGCCCTTGGTGGCCTGAATGCTGATCCGAAATGGGTTGGTAAGATCATGGAACTGATGGATGCAGTTGATGCACATATCCCAATTCCTCCGCGTCTGACTGAATTGCCGTTCCTGATGCCTGTTGAAGACGTATTCTCGATCACTGGTCGCGGTACTGTTGCAACTGGTCGTATCGAGCGTGGCGTTATCAACTCCGGCGACCAGGTTGATATCCTGGGCATGGGTGCTGAAAACCTGAAATCAACCGTTACAGGTGTGGAAATGTTCCGCAAGATACTGGATCGTGGTGAAGCAGGTGACAACGTAGGTTTATTGTTGCGTGGTATTGAAAAAACCGATATCCGTCGTGGTATGGTTATTTGCAAACCAGGTTCAGTAACTCCGCACACCGATTTCAAAGCAGAAGTTTACGTACTGTCGAAAGCTGAAGGTGGCCGTCACACACCTTTCTTCAACAAATACCGTCCGCAATTCTATTTCCGTACCACTGACGTTACTGGTGAGATCACTTTAGCCGAAGGCGTAGAAATGGTTATGCCTGGTGATAACGTTACCATCACTGTAAAGCTGATCAACGCTATCGCAATGGAAAAAGGCTTACGTTTCGCTATCCGTGAAGGTGGCCGTACAGTAGGCGCCGGTCAGGTAACCGAAATATTAAAATAAGCCAAGCCAGCTGCCTCCAAAAGGGGGAAGAAAAGGTAAGGTTAATTTAGACAAAGTACTTAGCCAAAGTGGCTAAGTACTTTGTTGATTAAAAAAGCCCCTTTGGGGGATTAGGATAAACGGGAATAGTTCAATGGTAGAATAGAGGTCTCCAAAACCTTTGATCAGGGTTCGAATCCTTGTTCCCGTGCATATTATAAAAGTATAAAATGTCTAAAGTATCTGAGTATATAAAAGAGTCTTATGTAGAGTTGACCCAGAAAGTAACCTGGCCAACCTGGGGTGAATTGTGGAACAGTTCCATCCTGGTGCTGATTGCCGCACTGATCATCGCCATGATTATACTCGTGATGGACCAAAGCGTCAATTTTATACTTCACCAGTTTTATAAATCACTAGCCTAATTATTTGAATAACGATGAGCGATCAATTAAAATGGTATGTGGTGCGGGCTATTAGCGGCAAAGAGAAAAAGGTAAAGCAATATATAGATGCGGAGATCAGCCGGCTGGGCATAACGCACCTGGTTCCGCAGGTTTTAATACCGACTGAGAAATATTACCAGATGCGCGATGGAAAGAAAATTGCAA
>JABDHD010000001.1 GCA_013285685.1 Bacteroidota bacterium | reverse complement strand
CATTCGCCCGGTAGTGGTACATGTCCGCGCGCTGCAGGCCCAATTCAATCGCTTTATCAAAATCTCTGATTGCATCGCTATAGTCTTTTAAATTGCTGTAGGCATTGGCCCGGTACGAATAAATGGTAGCGTTGCCCGGATCGGCAGTTAAGACTTTGGTGAAATCGACAATAGCGGGTTGGTAGTCACCCATTTTTATATAGTCATCAGCCCGGTACTGATAAGCCTTAATGTTATTCCCGTTAAGCTGGATGGCGTAGGTAAAATTTGCCAGGGCTTCTTTAAACTGGTGCTGTTTTACCTGCTCATTGGCTTTGTCCAAAAACACCTGGGATGTTTGGGCCAAAGCCAGGCAGGGTAAAAACGAAATGATAATTAAAAGTCGCTTCATAACTTAATTAATATCTTCTACCGGCAATAAATAAGCCAAGTTTTAAATAATTTAAAACTGGCGAGCTTTACTATGTGCCCAATGCCGTTTTTATTGCAGCAATTTACTTAAAATACTAAAATTTAAGGTTGAATAGCCTCAAACTGTGGAAAAGTTCAAAAATAGGCCCGTAATTGATTGCTAATGTGGTGAAACGGAAAAAGGTAAGACGTTTTTTTAATCCCGCAGATGCCTGAACTTTCAAACCTGCATTTCATCCCTTTTTTCTCCGATAGGGCGCAGTTTGCACAATAATGGGATATTTACTCCCCAATATTAACCATAAAGCAATCAAAAAGCTTTGCGCCCTCAGTAATATTAACTTTTGCGCTAAGTATAAAATATTCCCCGGTCAGCGTTATCTTGCCTTTTATTTTTTCCAGTGTCATTTTTAAAAACCCGTGGGTATGGTCGCAGTAGCTGTCCAGCAGTACATTGTCCAGTTGTGGATGATGGTCCGGGTAGGCCGGGTCATCAGGCCGGGCAATCCGGTGCAGATCGGCATAGCCGCCGGCGCCTGCAATTATAAAAGGAACGGTTCTGCCATCCGGGTACGTTTTGGTAAACCGCTGGTAGTTGTGCACGTGCCCGCTGATCACCACATCGGGCAAAACTCCAGCCTCATCAAATGCTGATTGCAAAAATAGCTGCATATTTAAGCTGGACCCATGGTTAGTATCGGCCGAATAGGCGGAGTGGTGCAAACAAACGATCAGGGCCTTATGGGTTGCTTGCGCCGCTTTCAATTCTTCAATAAACCACTGTCGCTGCTCTGGCAAAATAGTGCCAAAGCGCGGCACATTGCTATACAGCGCGATGATATTGGCCAGCGGCGTTTTTAGCGTCCAGTAAACGTTGGGCTGTATATTGCTCAGGCGGCCGCTGTCGCCGGCAAAGGGGACGGTTTTGCTTTCGGTATCACAAAAAGCCTGTACGAATGCTTGCAGGCTTTCGCGCCTTTGGCTGTCGAAGGGATCGATGTCCGCATCATGGTTGCCGGGAATGGCAAAAATGGGACAGGGGTAATTGCGGTAGGGCTCAAAAAATTGCGGGTAATATTCTTCAGCGTGACCGTAATTATAAACCACATCGCCCAAATGAAAAAAGAATTGGGGCCTATCCTCGTCCGAAACAGTATCCTGGCATTGCCTGATCATTTCCTCCGCAACACGGTGCTTGTAAACCGGCTGCACCAAACCGCCGGTATCGCCTGCCATGTGGAACACCATTTTTCTGTTTGACAGATCAGGCAACACACTTTTTATATCGAGCTGATACGGGGACGGACCTGTAGGCGATGGAAGCGGCTGGAATTTTTCCTGGTCGTCAAGGGCGGCAGTTTTGAAAACCGGCCTTGAGCGTTTGGTATCAGGGTGGGAAGACATGAATAAATGGACGGAATTGTTGCGCAAATATAGGGTATTGGATGGGCTTAGATTGGGGATTTTTAAACAAGTTGGCTTGTCAACGCAAGACTTCGCCCTGTGTTGGTGTATTACGCCCTTTCAGGGCAAAGAAGATGAATTAATTATCGCCAGGTGGCCCGTCTTGTATTGAAACGGCGATTCGGGTTCCACTCCATTAAAATCTCGCCCTGATTACTTAATTTGCCTGCCTGAAACCCGTTTGCCATGCCCGATTTTTTTGTCGACCCAAATATTGCCAAAGCTAAAACGCTGCATACGTCCTTTTATACCAGCGCGGAGGTTTTCGAACAATGCCGCGAAAAAATATTCGCACCCTCCTGGCAGTTTATCGGTCATGAAGGCCTGGTGAAAGAAAATGGCGACGTTTATCCATTTACTTTGCTGCCTGGTTACCTGGATGAGCCTTTGTTAGTGACGAAAAACAATGCCGGGCAGATAAACCTATTATCAAACGTTTGCACCCACCGGGGCAACCTGGTTGCAGATAAACCCTGCCACCTGAATAGCCTGAAATGCCGCTACCATGGGCGCAAGTTTGATTTGGATGGTCATTTTTTATCCATGCCTGAATTTAAGGAGGTAGCGGATTTCCCGGCCAAAAATGATGACCTGCACCAGCTGGATCTGTTTAAATGGGGCCAATTTCTTTTTACTTCCCTCGACCCCAAATATTCATCCGAACTTTTTTTTCGCGACATGATGCAGCGGGTTAGCTGGTTGCCCCTCGATGATTTTAAATTCGCGCCCGAATTAAGCCGGGAATTCAACGTAAAAGCCAACTGGGCGCTTTATTGCGAAAACTACCTGGAGGGCTTTCATATTCCTTTTGTTCATGCGGGCCTCAATGCCGTTATTGATTTTGGCGAATACGCCACCGAATTGTTTTTTCCCTATTCCAGCCTGCAGCTCGGCCTGGCCAAAAGCGATGAGGATTGTTTCGATCTGCCGAAAGATTCGCCTGATTATGGCAAAAATGTGGCCGCCTACTATTTCTGGGTATTCCCCAACATGATGTTCAACTTTTATCCATGGGGATTATCGGTAAATGTAGTTGAACCCGTTACGGTTGGTGAATGCACGGTGAAGTTTTACGCGTATTTATGGGATGAATCAAAACTCAACAGGGGTGCTGGCTCAGGCCTGGATAAGGTTGAAATGGAAGACGAGGAAATTGTTGAAAACGTACAACGTGGCGTTCGCTCACGATTCTACAAACATGGCCGTTACTCGGTAACACGCGAGCAGGGGACCTATCATTTTCATCGCATACTGGCGGAATTTATGAACAATACGCCGTAGAGGCGCAATATTTTGCGTCTCGGAACGAAATCATCGATTCATACCTCAATATATTCCCTTTAATTCAAAGGCTGGGTTCAAGACGCAAAATATTGCGTCTCTGCGTGAAAAAATCAGAACAAAACTCTTTCCCAATGGTTAAAATTGGGGTTCGACGTCATCCCAATAATTCTTGACAATTAAATTACATGTTTAAACATCTATTTAATTTATATTTGTTCTCAATTTAAAACAATCAAAAAATTAAGATCATGTCAACAGAAGCAGCAACAATAACAAAATGGGCCGTAGACCCCATGCATTCAGAGGTTCAGTTCAAGGTAAAACACCTGGTAATTTCAACCGTAACCGGTTTTTTCAGAAGCTTTGAAGGTTCGATGGAAACCGAGGGTGATGATTTTGAAAACGCAAAGATTTCTTTTGCGATCGATATCGACAGTATTGACACAAACCAGTCGCAAAGAGACGGACATCTGAAATCAGCCGATTTTTTTGATGCAGAAAAATATCCGCAGATCACTTTTACTTCAACTTCGTTCAAGTCAACAGGCGAAGAAGACGAATACAAATTAACCGGCGACCTTACCGTAAGAGATGTTACCAAATCGGTTGTACTCAATGCGGAATTTGGCGGCTCGGCCGACGATTTTTATGGCAATACAAAAGCAGGTTTTGAAGTAAGCGGCAAAGTGAACCGTAAGGAATTCGGCTTGGGCTGGGACGGCGTTACCGAAGCAGGCTCAGTAGTGGTAGGCGAGGATATCAAACTGATGATCAACATTCAGTTTGCAAAACAGAAATAATTTGATTTCGGATTTCGTCCCGCACGTGCGGGATCGATTTCGGATTTATAAGGTATTTAGGATTAAGCCAGGGTCAATATTTTGAATTTCAGAATAATGACCCTGGTTATTTTTTAGCTTTTAACTTTAATAAGACTATTTTTGCCGCGAACTGAGGCAGTTTAAGTTAGGTTAGTAAAAAAATCAAATCCGAAATCGATCCCGCACGTGCGGGACGAAATCCGAAATCAAAAAATGCTGATCAAGATCTACCCGGAAAACCCAAATCCCAAAGCCATTGAACAGGTGGTGCAGGTATTGCGTAAAGGCGGCCTGATCATTTACCCCACGGATACGGTTTATGGTTTAGGCTGTGATATTACCAATCACAAAGCGATAGAGGCCATTTGCAGGATACGAAACATCAAACCCGAAAAAGCAAATTTCTCCTTCATCTGTTACGACCTGAGCCATATTTCGGATTACATCAAACCAATCGACAATACAACCTTCAGGGTACTCAAAAAAGCATTACCCGGACCGTTCACTTTTATTTTTAATGCCAACCATAACGTACCCAGGTTGCTCAGTTCCAACAAAAAAACCGTCGGCATCCGCGTACCCGATAATAACATTGCCCGCGAAATTGTAAAGGTACTTGGCAACCCCATTCTTTCAACATCAATAAAAGATGATGACGAGATCATCGAATACTCTACCGACCCCGAACTGATCCACGAAAAATATGAACACCTGGTGGACATAGTGATCGATGGCGGCTATGGCGAGAATGTACCATCAACGGTGGTGGACTGTACCGAAGGTGATTTTGAAGTTGTACGCGAGGGTAAAGGGGAGTTGGAGATGTACCTGTAAAAATCGGCGTTCAATAGAAATTTACTACTCTCAAACCTCATGCAAGTCACCCTTTAAAAGCGCAAATATCTTTTCATAAAGCTCCAGGGTGTTAAATGGCTTTGATATAAAATCATTCATCCCAATGGCTATGCAATGTTCATATTCGCCTTTAAAAGTATGTGCCGACATGGCGATGATCGGGATATCTTTTTTGCTGTTGTTTAACCCGCGTATCTTCCTTGTAGCTTCATAACCATCCATTTCGGGCATTTGCAGGTCCATCAGGATAATGTCATAGTCATTGTTTTCGCATTTGTATAACGCTATCAGCCCGTTTTCAGCAACATCCGTTTCAAAGCCTTGTTTTTTCAACACTTTTATTGCCAGCATTTGGTTGATGGCGTTATCCTCAACCACCAATACATGGATGCCCTGCCCACCCGGTACTACTTTTTCAACTATGCCGGGGATAAGGCCTTTTACGTTTTCTCTGTGTTTTAAGAAAGTGAGCTGGAAATGAAAATCAGACCCCTTACCCGGTTCACTTGTAATGCTTATTTCACCGTTTTGCAGTTTGACCAGTTGTTTCACAATGCTGAGCCCCAGGCCCGCGCCGCCAAATTTGCGGGCGGTATCGTTGGTGGCCTGCTCAAAGCTTTCAAATACCTTTTCCTGTTTGTCAAGCGGTATACCAATGCCGGTGTCCTTAACGCCAAAGTCTACTGTAATGCTTTCTTCGTTTTGCCCGATGCACATAACCGAAACGCAGATTTCGCCGCGCTGGGTGAATTTCACTGCGTTGGATACCAGGTTTAGCAAAACCTGGTTTAACCGTACGGAATCACCCATTATCGTCTCTGGTATTTTCGCGTCAACATAATAGCGCAGTCCGAGATTCTTTTCTTTCGCCTTTGCTTCGGTCATCAGTATAGTGGTCCTTACGATGTCCCTCGGTTTGAACGGCAGGTTTTCAAAACTAATTTTACCGGCCTCCATTCGCGAAAAATCGAGGATGTCATTTAAGATCACCAATAGGTCCTCGCCCGATTTTATTATGATCTGAACATATTCCTTTTCTTCCGGTCCCTGGGTAGATTCTTCGAGCAATCTTGCAAAGCCAAGTATTCCATTCATCGGGGTACGTATCTCGTGGCTCATTTTAGCCAGGAACAGTTGTTTGGCTTGCTCAGATGCTTCTGCCCGCCCCTTTTCCAGTTTCAGCTTTTCCTCCGTATCCTTAAGCTCGCGTATATGGCGCATGTTGCACTCAAGTGTATCTGTCATCTGGTTAAAAGACGTTGCCAGCAAACCGATCTCGTCCCGCGAATAAACTTTTACCCTGGTAGCCAAACGTCCGAGCGCTACCTGAGATGCCCCATCGATTATTGATTTCACACCCTTTTCAATCCCCCGGCTTACCGAAACGGTGATCAGGATACTGCTGATTGCAATGGTTAGCGACAAAGTGAGCAGGATGCGCAGCATAATATGTTCCAGCCAGCGCGAGCCCTCGCCAAGCGTAAAGGAAAAATCGTCCTCCAGCCTGGTGAATTTTCCGTTGAGAACATACACCTGCCCCATCAACTTATCAATTTCAGCCTGGGAGCTTTTATTTGAATGGACCATGCCATGAAGCCTGCCGCTTAGCACAATCAGTTGCTCCATGTTGTTTTCTGCATCACCCCATATACCTATCGCTTTATTAAGATAAGAGACACTGTGAAAACGCTGAATGAGCCTGATCATTCCGTCAACATCTTCGGGGTGATTGCGGCCTTCTATAAATCCTTGTTTTGCCACCCAAAGGTTTGGATTTGGCTTTTGAAGCTCCAGCCGGGTTTTATTATCGCCAAGAGGCACTTTCAGCAAGGCACGGAAGGATTGATAGTCAGCCTCTTTATGCGAATGGGAATAGATGATCAGCCCGGTGATCGCATCCTTTTGCGCCTTTGACCACAAGCCCTCGCCGTTTACAAACGATCGCACGGATGACATCGTGCCAACAGCGAACCAAAGCGTGCACAATTCAACCGTAACCAACAAAGCCATGATACCAACGGTGAAGTATAACTTCAATGAAATGGTGATGTTGGCAAACTTTCGTTGTAAAAATGAAATGACCATAATGATAAGCTTTAAGCTTTACCCTTATACGAAAAACATTCTTATTAGTTGTAAAAAAAGATCAACCATTTTTAATTTAATAACATTGTTTTCAGAACGTTAGCGGAGCGTCTTTTTTGAAAAGAAAGATTTGCGTTGGGGTTAAATACTGTCTTTAAAATGATCAGAAAAGGTTATTTTTTTAACTGCAGCGATTTAGTCGACAAGGCTTAAAAGCGATGTTCTTTACAGATTTGGGCAAATTAAAAAAACCGGGTTGGACCGGGCGCCAATTGATGGTGACGCGGGTCAATTATGCCCTTATGTTTTTGATAAAGCCCGGTATTTTTTCCAGGTAATCCCGTTCAGCCAGCAGCTTCACAAATTTTGTTCCCACAATAGCCCCGCTTGCATATTCACATGCTTTGTTAAACGATTTTTGATCAGTAATGCCAAAGCCGATGATGGCAGGATTTACCAGGTTCATCGCCTTAATGCGCTTATAATAATCTTCAATATTTACTGATAGCTGAAGGGCAGTACCAGTGATTGAGGAAGACGACAAGAGGTAAATAAAGCTGTTGCTCAACGCGTCGATCTTGCGTATCCGCTCTTCGGAAGTTTGCGGGGTAACCATGAAGATATTGCTCAGGTTATAGTTTTTAAAAATACCGGCATACAATGTTTCATATTCGTATATGGGCAGGTCAGGCACGATGATCCCGTCGACGCCAACTTCAGCTGCTTTTTTACAAAAACGCTCTACGCCATATTGCACAACCGGGTTAAAATAACCCATCAGCATTATGGGGATGCTTACCCGCTTGCGCAGATCGGCTAATTGCTCAAACAACAGGTTCAGTGTCATTCCGTTTTGCAGCGCCACTTCCGAGCTGTGCTGAATTACCGGCCCATCGGCCACAGGATCGGAGTAGGGGAAGCCGATCTCTAAAAAATCGACACCGGCTTTTTCCAATGCTTCGGCAATATCCAGCGTGGTACCTAACTCCGGGTAGCCAGCGGTAAAGTATATGGATAGCAGGTTATCCTTTTTTGCAGCGAAAAGCTCGTTTAAACGGTTCATTTTTTAGTTCATAGTTGATGGTTCATAGTTCATGGCCAGAAGAGTTCGTACTATGAACTATCAACCATGGACTATGAGCCAAATCAGAAGCCGAAATATTTAATATACGTATCCAAGTCCTTATCACCCCGGCCGGAAATGCAGATCACCACATTATCTGTGGGCTTAAATTTCATTTTCTCCAGGTGGGCAAGGGCATGGGCAGTTTCTATAGCCGGGATAATACCCTCCAGTTGGCAGCAAAGCAGCCCGGCTTGCAATGCTTCATCATCGGTTGCACTTGCATACTCCGCGCGATGAATTTTATACAAATAAGCATGCTGCGGCCCGATACCTGGGTAATCCAACCCTGCCGAAATGGAATACGGCTCGACCACCTGCCCATCATCCGTTTGCATCAGTATGGTACGACTGCCGTGCAGCACGCCTTCGCGGCCCAAAAATGTGGTCGCTGCCGAATGCCCGCTATCAACGCCTTTGCCTGCAGCTTCAACAGCCACCAGCTTAACATTTTCGTCATCCAGAAAATGGTAAAACATGCCCATGGCATTGCTGCCGCCGCCAACGCAGGCCATTACATAGTCCGGTAATTCGCTTCCCGTGTGTTCTTTTAACTGTTTTTTGGTTTCGAGGGAAATGATCGACTGAAATCTTGCTACCATATCCGGGTAAGGGTAGGGCCCCACTACGGAGCCGATGATATAATGCGTATCCACCGGGTTGGCTATCCAATCGCGCAGGGCCTCGTTGGTAGCATCCTTTAATGTTTTACTTCCAGATTTGGCCGGCATCACTTTAGCACCAAGCATTTTCATTCGCGAAACGTTCGGGGCCTGCCGGGCCATGTCTATTTCGCCCATGTATACCACACATTCAATGCCCATCAGCGCACAAACGGTTGCGGTTGCTACGCCATGCTGTCCGGCGCCGGTTTCAGCAATAATCCGTTTCTTACCCAGCCGTTTCGCTAAAAGTATCTGCCCAATGGCATTGTTGATTTTGTGCGAGCCGGTGTGGTTCAAATCCTCGCGTTTAAAAAATATGTTTGCGCCATACCGTTCCGAATATCTTTTGGCATGATAAAGCGGCGAAGGCCGGCCCACATAGTCCTTTAAAAGTTCGTTAAACTCCGTCTTGAAACCTTCATCATCCAGGATTGACAGGTATTCCCGGCGTAGTTCCTCCACGTTTGGATAAAGCATTTCGGGGATATAAGCGCCGCCAAAATCACCGTAATAACCCTGTTCGTTAACCCCGTAGTTCATAGGTTCCTGTTTAATTATTTCAAATGCCTTCCCCAGTTTTCCGATATCTTTCATCCCCGGCGCAGTTTCAAATTTGCTGTTCAGGTCAACGCCATAAAACTGGGGATGGCTGATCTTTTTCACTTCTTCCAGGTTTTCCAAAGATAGTCCGCCGCTTAAAAAGAAAGGAATATCCAGCTGATACTTATCCAATAAGTTCCAGTCAAACGAATTTCCGGATCCCCCGTGAATGTTTGTTTTGGTATCGAACAGGAAAAGATCCACGGCATCCGAAAAATCATCCAAAACTTTAAAATCAAAAGCTTCATTTATACCGAACGCCTTTATAACTTTTACTTGACCCTTAAAATAAGCGCAAAATTCTGCATCCTCGTTGCCATGAAGCTGTATAGCGTCAAAACCATATTTTTCTATAAGGGCGCTTATGGTTTCCTTGTCTTCATTTACAAAAACGGCGGTTTTTATAATGGAACGAGGAACGTGGTTCATAGTGCCCGCATCTAACTCCCCCGCATACCTTGGCGATGGCCCATAACATACAAAACCCATGTAATCCGGCCCTAAGGCTGAAACCGCTTCAATGTTATCAGCGTATTTTAAACCGCAGACCTTTATTTTCATTTTAATTTGCGATTAATGCTTTAAAGCTTTTTAATGCTTTTTTGCTCACCAGCGATTCTTCCGCTTCGTAAAAGCAATCGCCAAAGCTTTTTTCGGGACTGATGGTTTTGATAGCCAGCGCCGCGTTACACAATACCACGTTTTGCTGCGCGGCAGTCGCCTCAACATTCAATACCCTTGAAAAAATACCCGCCGACTCAGCTATTGTATTTCCACCTAAAATTTCCGTTGGCTTTAATTTTTCAAACCCGAGTTCTTCTACTGTATTGATCTGCTCGCCCGCAGCCGAAAATGTTTTAAAATCGCCGGTAAGCGAAATTTCGTCATAGCCATCCAACGCGTTTAAAATAGTGTACCGCTTGTCCGATTTTTGGTAGAGATAAGCATATACTCTGGCCAGTTCAAGATTAAAAACGCCGACCATCTGGTTGTTCGGTTTGGCCGGATTTACCAGCGGCCCCAGCATATTAAAAAACGTTTTTACGCCCAATTCCTTGCGGATAGGCGCAACGGTTTTCATCGCCGGGTGAAACAGCGGCGCGTGTAAAAAGCAGATATTAGCCTTATCGATGCTTGCTTTAAGCTTATCGGTATCATTGGTAAACACATAACCCAGGAACTCCATTACGTTGGATGAACCACATCCGGAGGAAACCCCGTAATTGCCATGTTTAGCTACTTTATACCCTGCGCCGGCAACTACGAATGAAGCAAGGGTTGATATATTAAACGTATCTTTCCCATCCCCGCCTGTTCCGCAAAGATCGATCATCTCATCGGTCTCCAGGTCAACGGGCAGGCAAAGGTCCAGCATGGCATCACGGAAACCTTCCAGCTCATTAACGGTAATGCTGCGCATGCAATAAGCCGTCATAAATGCCGCCATTTGCGAGTTATTGTATTTGCCCTGGGCAATCTGGGTCAAAATTTCTTTCGACTGTTCGCGGCTGAACGTTTTGTGTTCAAAAAGATGATTTAATATCTGTTTCATAAACCCCCTAACCTCCGCCTGTGGGCGGAGGAACTAAAGTTTGTTAATTTCTGCATTCCCACCCCCGCTATCGTTCCCCCGCCCACAGGCGGAGGTTAGGGGATGGGGTTAAAAAGAAAGGGTTACCGTATGGCAACCCTCCTGTATATTTTAAAAACAAAAATGGAATTGCCTTACGATCACTCGTTAAGCCACCACCAATTGTTGTTTAGTACTTTCATTTGTTTATGCGGCAAATATGGAAATATTTTTTTTAAAAACAAGCAGAATGATATTTTTACATACTTCTTGATTTGAAAACATGCAGAAAAGAAAAATAAACCCCGAGGATGACCTGGGTTTTGGCTCCCAGCCGGTATTAAAAAACCAGTTTTTGCTGAATAAAGATGGCTCGCCGAACGTAAAACGCATAGGATTGCCCTTTTTTAACACAGCCAATAACTACCATAATTTAATCACCATGAGCTGGACCAAATTCTGGCTGATGGTGATTAGCGGCTATGTTGCCCTTAACGTGATCTTTGCGCTGATCTACATGTCGTTCGGGCCGAACAGCCTGGACGGTACTTCCGGAAGCACATCATCGATGAGCCATTTTTGGGACGCTTTTTTCTTTTCGGCACAAACCATATCAACCGTCGGCTATGGCCGCATCAGCCCTAAAGGAATGGGTACCAATAGTGTGGCAGCCCTTGAGTCGATGATGGGCCTTTTAGCTTTTGCATTGGCCACAGGTTTGTTATACGGCCGTTTTTCGCGGCCCTCGGCGCAGATCGTTTACAGCAAAAATATTTTGGTAGCGCCATACCGGGAAAACAGTCGCGGGCTGATGTTCAGGCTGGCTAATATTCGCCGAAATATATTGGTTGACCTGGAGATAGAGATCATATTCTCCTATAACGAAATGGTGGACGGCAAACCGCAAAGGAGGTTTTTTCCATTGGAACTGGAACGAAAAGCCGTCAGTATCCTGACAATAAACTGGACGGTAGTGCACCCCATCGATGCTGACAGCCCCCTCGCCGAAATGACGCACAAGGAATTGATAGACAGCGAGGCTGCCTTTGCCATATTGCTTAGGGCATTTGACGATACCTTTTCGCAAACTGTGCATTCACGCACGGCTTACCAGGCCAGGGAAATTGTTTGGGGCGGGAAATTTAAACCAATTTTCGACAGGGACGAAACCGGCCGCATTGTATTGGATTTGAGCCGTATAAATGAGCATGAAGTGTTGGTGGATGTGTAGACGGTAAATGATCACTTAATTTGAAATTTTTTTATTTCGGGATACAATGGGTATATTAGCATATGAATTACGCAGAGTATATAGAAATTAACCCAGAAAAAAGATTTGGTAAACCTATTTTAATCGGTACCAGGATTTCGGTATATGATGTTTTAAGCTGGCTTGCCGAGGGAATGTCAATGAGTGACATCATTTCAGATTTTCCGGAATTAAACGAAGAACAAATTAAGGCTTGTTTGGCGTACGCAGCCGATAAAGAGCATAAACTAAGAGTCGTTTCGTGAAATTTTTGCTTGATCAAAATATTTCTTTCAAGGTAGCTCCGCTTCTTGTCGAATCTTTTCAAAATGTAAGCCATATAAAGCAGCTAAACCTTGTTGACGCATCAGATTTACAAATATGGACTTATGCAAAAAAGAACAATTACTCTATTATAACTTTTGACAACGATTTTATTGACCTTTCTAATTTGAAAGGTTTTCCACCGAAGATTATCTGGCTGAGACTCGGTAATTCTTCAAATCTTAAAATTGCAAATAAATTGATCAGCAGATCAGTAGAAATAATGGAATTTGTTTTGAATTCCGAATTAGCTTTTCTTGAAATCGACTGAAATTAACACACTACTTCAACAACGAATTCTTCTCCTTCGCAATGGTATTATAAACCAACTTATCCACCAGGCGCGGGAAGAATTTATTTAGAAATACCATCAGCTTTCCCTGCCCCGTCATGATCAGCGTACGGGCGCGGTTTTCAATTCCGTCAGCAATAATTTTGGCGACTGCGTCTGATGTCATCATTTTTTCTTCGTGCATAGTGCTTTCGCCCTGTTGTTTGCCGCTTTTATCCAGGGAGTTAGTTCGAATATTGGATGCGGTAAAGCCAGGGCAGGCGGTCAGCACATTAATGCCGGTTTTCAGGTTTTCCACCCGCAGGGTATCCAAAAAGCCGTTCATGGCAAACTTGGATGCTGAATAGCCCGTCCGACCCGGTAGCCCTTTATAGCCCGCAATAGACGATACGCCAACGATGATGCCTTTTGTTTTCAAAATTTCCGGCAGGGCATATTTTGTACAATACACCGTTCCCCAAAAGTTTACATCCATTACCGCTTTTAAAACTGCCAGGTCGGCATCAACAAACAGCGCCCGCATGGATATCCCGGCGTTATTCACCAGCACATCAATTTGGCCGAATGTAAGCATGGCTTGTTTGATAAGATGCTCACAATCTTCTTCCTTCACTACATCACATTGAACAGCTAACGCCTTGATGTTGTAACGAGTGATCAAATCTTCGGTTATTTCGCACAGCGTAACATATTGCCTGGCGCCTAAAACCAGGTTTGCGCCCCGTTTGGCAAATTCAAAAGCAAGTGATTTTCCGATGCCCGAAGAGGCTCCGGTGATGATGATGATTTTATCCTTTAACGTCATATGCTGCAGGGTAAATCTGCGGCCGTCCATGAACTTTTATTTCTGGTAGGCGCAGCAAGTATTTGAGCGCGAATATAAGCATCGCGCCATAAAAATACTTCACCCGGTTCCAACTGAACTTGTCAGCTGGTTGATCCTCGTATTTGAAGAAATAGGTTTTCGGAAAGTAAAAATTTCTATAACCAGCAAGCCGGAGGCGATAGGAGAGGTCGATATCATAGCCGTGCTGCACAAAACGCTCATCAAACAAACCAATTTCAGCCAGGGCCGAGCGCCGCAAAAACATGCAGGCGCCGCTAATAATGTCGATTTCGGTTATTTGAAATTCTTCTACCCAATCTTTACGCAATTTGTCGTACAGGCGGGTTTTTACCAGGTTTTTCGCAAAGCCGATCAGCTTAAAAAATGCAGCCCAAATGCTGCTGAGCCCATGGATGGATTCAGGAATAAAGTGCCCTTGCGGCGAGATCATCCGAACGCTTAATCCGCCGGCATTTTTATGTTCGTCCATAAAGCCGATCATCTTTTCCAGCGAATCTTTGCCGCATTTAGTAGCCGGACTGACCAGTAAAATATAATCGCCGGTACAAGCCTTCAATGCCTGGTTGTTTGTTTTGGCGATGCTAACGCTGCTGTGGTTGGAGATAAAATATGCTTTGGGGAATTCATTTTCCACCATTTCAAGAGACCCGTCTGTTGAAGCGTTGTCAACTATAATTAACTCATAGTCAATAGTTTTGCAGGCATGAACTAAAGCGCTCAACGCCTGTTTCAGCAAAGCCTTCTGATCACGGTTGACAATAGCTATTGACAGCTTCATATTTATTTGGATAGCGAATTGACGTACGGTATACGAGTTGCAATGGATCTTCCCAATGTAATTTCGTCTACGTACTCCAATTCACCACCAAAAGCTATGCCACGGGCAATGGTCGATATAGTTATGTTGAAAGATTTTAATCGTTTATCAAGATAAAAGATCGTGGTGTCGCCTTCCATTGTGGCGCTAAGTGCAAAGATCACTTCCTTCACCTCATCGGTTTTGAGCCGTTCAACCAGCGAATCCACTTCCAGGTCTGACGGCCCGATACCGTCCATTGGCGAAATCAAGCCCCCCAAAACATGGTATACCCCGTTATATTGATTGGTGTTCTCAATAGCCATCACGTCGCGGGTATCTTCCACCACACAAATCAGGCTATGGTCGCGCTTATGCGAAGCACAAATCTCGCAAACCGGGCTATCAGATATATTCAGGCAAACCTTGCAAAATTGTATTTCATTGCGCAGCCTGCTAATGGATGTACTGAATTTTTCAACGTCCTGCACATCCTGGTTCAGCAGGTGAAGCACAAGGCGTAAAGCGGTCTTTTGGCCTACCCCCGGTAACCTGGCAAATTCGGCAACGGCATCCTCTAAAAGCTTCGATGAGAAGTTCATGTTGCGAAATTAAGAAATAATAGCTAAATCGCTCCTTGTTCATGACTGATGCCATACGTCATCGACGTCGTCCTGCTATGAACTACGAACCATCAACTATGAACTGACCCATGTCTCCGGCTGTACTACTTTCATTCATTATAGGTTACTTCCTTGTGTTGATGGTCATTTCATGGCTCACCTCCCGGAAATCATCAAGCAACGATACCTTTTTTGTGGCTAACCGCAATTCAAAATGGTACCTGGTGGCTTTTGGAATGATTGGTACAGCGCTTAGCGGCGTAACTTTTATTTCCGTTCCCGGCAAGGTAGGCGCCCCAACCGGCGATCAGTTTGAATATTTCCAGTTTGTTTTAGGCAACGCGGCCGGATTCATAATCATTGCAACAGTGCTTTTGCCGCTGTACTACCGGCTAAAATTAACCTCTATTTACAGTTATATCGAAGGCGCATTGGGTGCCTGGAGCTATAAAACGGCGGCCGGGATATTCCTCATCAGCCGTATTATCGGTTCTGCCTTCAGGTTGTACCTGGTAGTAATTGTATTGCAAAAATTTATTTTCGATAGTTACCATATTCCTTTTGCCGTTACCGGTTTAATATGCCTGGTCCTTATCTGGTCGTACACCTTTAGGGGCGGATTAAAAACCATCATTATCACCGACAGCCTGCAAACACTGTTCCTGGTTTCTTCTGTGTTCCTGTCAATATGGTTCATCTGCCAAAGCCTGCATTACAATATTTTCGAGGCTGCCGAAGCGATCAAAAACAGCAGCTATTCCAAAATATTCTTCTTCAACAACTTTCTCAGCAGTAAGTTCCATTTTGTAAAAGCATTTTTAGGCGGATTGTTCATCACGGTAGCTATGACCGGGTTGGACCAGGACCTGATGCAAAAAAACCTGAGTCTGAAAAATATTCACGAAGCCAAAAAGAACATGTTCAGTTTTACGGCCGTTTTTGTGGTGATCAATATTTTCTTTTTAAGCGTAGGCGCTTTGCTTTGGATTTATGCAGCAAAATATGGCATCCCCGTTGGAAAAACTACGGATTACTTATACCCAACCATTGCCCTAAAATATTTAGGCCTTGTGCCGGCTATGGTATTTATGCTTGGTCTTACCGCAGCCACTTTTGCAACAACCGACTCCGCTTTAACGGCCCTGACCACTTCCTTTTGTGTGGATTTTTTGGGGTTTGATAAAAAGGAGGTGACGAATAGCAAAAAGCTGGTCAATACACGCCATTGGGTACATATCGGTTTTTCGGGCTTAATGTTTTTGACAATCGTTATTTTCAATTCGGTTAACAATTCGGCGGTGGTTACCGCAATTTTTAAAGTCGCTTCGTATACGTACGGGCCATTGCTCGGCCTTTACTCGTTTGGGTTATTCGCCGGCAAAAGGCAGCTTTTCGATAAAGCCGTGCCGTTTATCTGTATTATCTCGCCGGCTGTTTGTTATTATTTAAGCATCTACTCCAACAAATTGCTGGGCGGATACGTTTTTGATAACGAACTGATATTGGTGAACGGATTAATTACTTTTATTGGTTTATTAATTACGTCGTCAGCGAAGAAACCGGCAGCAGTAACTCAATAAGTCAATAATTCAGTAACTCAATAACTCAATAATTCAAAACTAATTAATTCACCAACTCACTAATTCACTAATTCACTAACTCACTAATTGCTATGACCGGTGAAGAAAAAATAAGACACGCTTTTGACAATAAAAACTGGCAGGAAATAAAAGTTACCGACTCCTGGCAGATATTTAAAATAATGGCCGAATTTGTGGAAGGCTTTGAAAAACTGGCCAAGATCGGCCCCTGCGTATCCATATTCGGTTCAGCACGCACCCACAACGACTCCGACTATTATAAAATGGCCGAAGAAATTGCGCGTTTGTTAACCGAACATGGCTACGGCGTGATTTCGGGCGGCGGGCCGGGTATCATGGAGGCCGCCAACAAAGGCGCTTACGAGGCAGGAGGGAAGTCGGTAGGCCTGAATATCGAGTTGCCGTTTGAGCAATTCAACAACAAATACATCGACCGGGATAAGATCATGGAATTCGACTATTTTTTTGTCCGCAAGGTAATGTTCATGAAATACTCGCAGGGATTCATCGTACTGCCGGGAGGATTCGGTACCATGGACGAATCTTTTGAGGCCATCACGCTAATTCAAACCGGTAAAATAGCCCGGTTCCCCATTGTGTTTGTTGGTGTTGAGTATTGGAAAGGGCTTTTCGGCTGGATCGAGGAGAAGATGCTGAACGAGCAACACAACATCCACCCGGATGACTTAAACCTCTACCGCGTTGTGGATACGGCAGAGGAAGCAACAGGTCACATCTTCAAATTCTACGAAAAGTATGTGCTGAAGCCGAATTTTTAAAAGCCTCGTCACGCATGGTATGGTTTGTCTAACCGGGCAGCAAATTTCAGTGGCTTTAAACCCGTGGAATGTTAAATGTGAAATCGGTCATATTAAACAGGCAAAAGGGTTAACACAACTTAACACAATTTCATGTTAACCTGTATTAATTAATTGATAACCAATTAATTAATAAAATAACGGGTTTACACGAAACTCGACTTTTTGCTTAGAAATCAAGTGTTTTCAATAAGGCTGCCTGCTTTAAAAAAGACAAGATGACAACCGGTTAAAGTCCAAACCATCCTTCATGTTATACCGTTCTAAAAACACAAAAAAGGCGATCGTTTTATCAACCGTCGCCCTTTGTGAGTTTAAATAACACTTATTTGTTGGTGCCCGATTTTGCATTTGCTGCGGGTTGAGCGGATGCAGCTTCATCCGGGTTGCCGGCCATATCGATCATTGCACTTACTTCATCAACCAATGCTTCCGGCGTACCGGTATAGCCAATATGTGTAAAGCGGATATTGCCATTTTTGTCGATGATGAATTTGGTTGGTATGCCCTCTACGCCAAAATCCTTTACCACTTTACCCCGCCGGCCGTCTACCATTTTATCATCCAAAAGCACATAAAAACTATACTTGTTATCGGCAATAAATTTTTTAACGCCTGCCGCATAGTTTTCGTCGCTTTCCCAAGTGTCTAAAAACAAGAATTTTACATTTGGGTTGTCCTTATACTTGTCAACTGCCATTTGCATCCCGGGGAATGAAGCTTTGCATGGCCCGCACCAGGTAGCCCAAAAGTCAACAATTACTATTTTACCCTTAAAGTCGGCAAGAGAAACACTTTTTCCATCCAGGTCCATTAAAGTAAATGCTGGTGCCGGCCGGTTAATCATGGATTTGGCCAGCTCGCCACGAGCCTGGTCTTTGGATGCTTTTTCCAGTCCGGAAACGTAAGTGTCAAAGCCATTATCATTACCATGTGACTTTACATAAGCTTTTTTCAGTAAATCCTTTATCGCTGTTGTACCCTGTCCTGCTTTTAGCGCGATTTCAGCCGCAGCCTGCGCTTTGGCATCCATTCCATTTCCGCTTAGTATATTGATATAATTGCCGTAAATATCCGGGTCTATCGCTTTGGAATGATCGATCACCGGCTGCTCATACGTAAGCGCTTCCGCAAACTTGTTTTCCTTAGCCAATATATATGCATAGGTATCGGCATCCATGTCATAGGTGTACGCGTAATCCTTTTTAGCTTCAGCGGGCGAAGCGAATGGCATCGGCCCGGGGTTGTTCATCTTGTCGCTCACAATGTCGAGCGATTCCTTCGAGAGCAACTCCGCATCATCCAAACGTTCGCCTTTTTTTGCCCATTCATAGGCAACGTTATTCAATTCGCCCTGCAAGTTCCCCTTATCTTTTATCGTGCTTTCATACTTGCGGAAATTTGTGACGTCGCCTTTTTCCAAATAGGCGATTGCTAATTGCATTCTGAAATTATCCAGTGGAGAGCCGTTCCCGGTTTCTTTTTCGGGATATTTTGCACTGTACAGGTTATACAGCGAATCCTTTTTTACCAGGTCTTTTTCTTTGAAGAATGAGTTGCCCAGTTCATTTTTAACCGTTGTTCCGTCCGGGAATTTTGCGCGTATCACCGCGTCGAGGGAGTCTGCGGCTTTTCTATTTTTCAATTCCGACAATAAGGTCAATGCAAGACTAAGGTCCTTTTCATCATTGCTTTTTTCTAATTCGGCAGCCTTTTTGCCCGCTTCTTCCTGGTAATCGGCTATCCTGGCAATTATGGTGTAATAAAAATACACATAATCCTTATCCCCGGCAGGGTACAGCTCAAATTCCTTTTTAAACAGGCGAACGCCTTCGGCATTGTCCTTTTTTAATTTAGCATAATAGTTTTCAACGGTGGGCAAAAATAGCTGTCCATACATTGCGTACGCGCCTTCGACCGGCTTTTTATTTTGGTAGATGAGGTATACATAGCCCTTATCGTTGTTATTATCCACGTCCTGGCCGCTGCTTATCCGAACAAAGAAGGCTTTACTATCCGCTGGCACCACGAAGCCGCCGGTCAAGGTTTTGCCGTTTGCTTTCAGATCGACATCAGCCACCGGAAATTGTTTATTATCCAGGAAATAAACAGAAGCCGTTATGTCTGTCTTCCCGCCAACAATTGTCCCGGTAGGATCATAAGTAAGGGAAATCTTTTCACCAGCAGTCGGGTGGTCGTCTGATAAGACCAGGTGTGTGGCAGTTTGTGAAAGCACGGTTTGTACCACCAGTAATGCGGGCAATACAGCTACTAATTTGAGGTTTTTCATGATAACTATATTTTTAGGTAATTTAGGGGGTATTAGTGGTACAACGAAAAAATTTCCTAAAAAATATTTAAAGTTTAATCTTTATTTTGCGCCATGCATAAACCCAGGGGACAGGCGGCGTTAGGCTTTATTTTTGTTACTTTATTAGTTGATGTAATGGGGTTTGGTATTATTATACCTGTACTGCCTCAATTAATTGCGCATCTTATCCATGGCACTATAAGTGATGCGGCGCCTTATGCCGGGTTGTTAGCACTGGCTTATGCCTCAATGCAATTCTTGTGTTCGCCGATAATCGGAAATCTGAGTGACAGGTTTGGCCGCCGGCCTGTGTTATTAAGTTCGCTCCTTGGGTTTGGTATTGACTACCTGTTCCTGGCATTCGCCCCAACGGTTTGGTGGTTATTTGTCGGCCGGGTTATAGCCGGGATCACGGGCGCAAGTTTTACAACGGCATCCGCCTATATTGCCGATATAAGCACGCCCGAAAAAAGGGCGGCCAATTTCGGTATCGTGGGCGTTGCCTTTGGCATAGGCTTTATTATCGGCCCCGTTATAGGAGGTATATTGGGAAGTTATGATACCCGGTACCCGTTTTTAGCTTCGGCCGCCTTAGCTTTGTTAAATGCTGCCTATGGATATTTCATTCTACCCGAATCGTTAAGTAAAGAAAACAGGAGGTCCCTTGACATTAAAAGGTGCAGCCCCTGGGGATCACTCATACAGTTGAGCAAATATAAAGCGGTTATCGGGCTTGCTGTTTCATTGTTCCTGGTTTATTTTGCCGTACAGTCGGTACAAAGCGTGTGGACCTTTTATACGTTCGAAAAATTTCACTGGAGCAAGGCAATGGTGGGGTATTCATTGGGTTTTGTAGGTTTACTGGTTGCAGCAGTGCAAGGAGGGCTTATCAGGATCATTATACCTAAAATAGGACAGGAGCGAAGTATTTGGATTGGCTTACTATTGTACAGCGTGGGTTTGATCTTATTCGCGTTTGCTTCGAAAAGCTGGATGATGTTTGCATTTTTAGTGCCCTATTGTTTAGGTGGCATTGCCGGACCGGCGCTGCAAGGTTATATGAGCAATAGTGTCCCGGCAAATGAGCAGGGCGAGCTGCAGGGCGGCTTGACAAGCCTGGTAAGTTTGAGTACCATTTTTGGCCCCCTTGTAATGACCTGGGCTTTCCATTATTTTACACAACCCGGCGCGCCTTTTCAGTTTCCGGGCGCTCCGTTTGTCCTCGGATCGATATTAATGCTGCTAAGTACATTTTTAGCCATCAGA
Organism: Bacteroidota bacterium; assembly: GCA_013285685.1. Taxonomy (GTDB): domain Bacteria; phylum Bacteroidota; class Bacteroidia; order Sphingobacteriales; family Sphingobacteriaceae; genus Mucilaginibacter. The sequence goes on along the minus strand of JABDHD010000001.1, from coordinate 91,850 downwards.
AGTTTCAGAAATAATTCCTCCTGAATAGAATTAGAATTAATCAGCCTTAAAATAGTTAAGCATTTCAAACCCCATCTGCATCTTCATATCACATGCCCAAAATCAAACAATCCGCAGCACTCGGCTTTATTTTTGTTACCATTTTTATCGATGTGCTCGGCCTGGGCATTATCATACCGGTTTTGCCGAAGCTGCTGCAGGTAATGGGGCATCTTGATGTTAACCAGGCCTCCAAATATATCGGCTGGTTAACCTTCGTTTATGCATTAATGCAACTGCTGTTTGCCAGTATTATGGGCAACCTTAGCGATCGTTACGGCCGCCGCCCCGTTTTATTGATATCCCTGTTTGGTTTTGGCCTTGACTATGCCGTAATCGCGTTTGCACCAACAATAGCCTGGCTGTTTGTTGGCCGTATTATAGCCGGTATTTGTGGAGCAAGCACCTCAACCGCAACGGCCTATATTGCCGATGTTAGCACCGGGGACAAGCGCGCGGCAAATTTTGGGCTGGTTGGCGCCGCCTCTGCAATAGGCTTGATATTCGGTATAGCATTGGGTGCATATCTTTATGCTATTAATATCAGGTTGCCGTTTATGGCGGCAGCAGGCTTCGCATTTGCCAATGGCTTGTATGGCTTGTTTGTATTGCCAGAATCATTGGCAAAAGAAAACCGCAGAAAATTTGAATGGAAGCGCGCCAACCCGCTTTTGTCCCTGGTCAGGATGTTTAAACAGCAACCCACGCTGGGCGTAATATTAATTGCGACTGGCATACTCTACATCGCGCAAAAAGCTGTTGAATATTTATTATCAACCTTTATTTATGAAAAATTCAACTGGACGCCGGCGAGTGTTGGGACCTTAGGTTTATTTGTCGGCCTGGTTTTATTTTCGATACAGGCCGGCCTGATCAGGTACACCGTGCCTAAATTCGGGCAGAAAAAAAACATTATCGCCGGATTAATTTTTTATGCGGTGGGCCTGCTTTTTATAGCGTTTGCAAACAAAGGCTGGATGCTTTATTTGTGCATGATCCCGTATTGTTTGGGCGGTTTGTCGGGTCCGGCTATGCAGGGGTTTGCAAGCGAAAAAGTGGCTAAAAACGAGCAAGGTGAATTACAGGGCGCATTTGCAATTTTACAAAGCATTAGTCTTATCATCGGCCCATTATTGTTTAGCTACGTGTTTTTCTTTTTTACCAAAAAAAATTCCCACGTTTATTTTCCCGGTGCGCCTTATCTTTTGGGCTGCGCTTTAATACTGGTGAGTACTTTTATTTCTATCCGCGCCTTTAACCGCCGCTGAATTTTGTAAACTTGTGGTATGAAACAGGTGGTTATCGGTTTTGGCCTGCTGATTACGGCGCTGCTGATCTTATTTAAAATAGCAAGCCTGTATCACTTGTACAATGGCGCTAATGACGATATCTGGATAGCCGCTTTCAGTATCCTCTTCCTGGTGATCGGTATTTTACTCAGCCGGACGCTGTTTGTAAAGACGCAAATTGTTACCCAACCAAAGCCATCGGAGATCAATACCGCACATTTGCAAAAGGCGGGCATAAGCAAACGCGAAGCTGAAATACTTTTGTTAATGCACGAAGGCCTATCCAACCAGCAAATAGCCGATAAATTGTTCATTTCCGAAAACACGATTAAGAAACACATTTCCAATATCTTCCTCAAACTGCAGGTGGAGCGAAGAACAGAGGCAATCAAAAAGGCATTAGAGCTTTCTATCATTTCGTAAACGCCGGGAGGAGACGCGATGTGCCGCGTCCCTATTATTTTGTGATACTACTAAAGTTGTAATTTTCAAAAATAGACTCATTTACTACTTTCGGATAAGCATAATTCTCAAAACGTCATTTACTTTTGACTAAAAATCAACAGGTTATGAAAAAAGCAGTTTTACGTTTTGGCACCTACTCGGCACTCGCCGAATTGCTATCATTTGTGGCATGCTGGCTTATACTTTCAGTGAGCCACATGGGCATCGATGCGCAGGGCAACCTGGGATGGGCCGCAATATTGTGCCCGCTCATCTTTATTTATTTTGGTGTGCGCTATTATCGCGACCGTATCACCAATGGCAGCATTACCTTCCTGGGAGCTCTAAAGATTGGGCTACTGATCACCATTATGCCTTCGTTTTTTTATGCGCTGATCGAGACGATTTTTGTGACGCTCATTGACCCCCAATTTTATGAGCATATTTATTTGAAGGAACTTGAAGTATATAAAACGACGCTGTCGGCGGCAAAATATGCAGCAAAGGTAAAAGCCATGAAGGATGAACTGGCCATGAATAATAATCCGTTATACAACTTTTCGGCCATTACCCTGTTTATTGCAGCCTGTGGCGCCATTGTTTCCTTAATATGCGCATTGATATTATGGCGCAGGCCCAAAACTCAAATGGTAAACGCTCAATAAGTTCTTGCATTAACTCAGGAAACATTATCGGTTTGCTTAGGGCATGAGCCCTATATTCCGCTCACGCCGCCCGATATTACAAACTTCATCATGTCGGCAGCGCTTTTGTCAATCGGTTTTACCTTGGTGGCCGAAATAATTACCACCTGCCCGGCAAATGAGTAGGAGTACGGAAAATAAACGGCAACTTCGCCCGGAAGATTCAATACGGCCAAATCCCTTTGCACCAGGAAGCCGATCTTTTTCAAACCAAACTCATTCACCTCAACTATAACCGGCTCGTTAAATTTCTTTTCGTCTCCAACAAAGGCTTCTGTAAGGTCTTTTATGGAGGAGTACAGGAATTTGAATACGGGTAAACGGTTAAGCCAGCGGTTAAACCAGCGTTTTATAGGCTCGGTAACAACGTTGGTAACCAATATTCCGGCAATCAGTATTAAAACCAACACGTTCACAATGCCCAGCCCTGGGATGTATAAGGGTTTGCCTGATTTTGTAGTCAATAATATACCGCTCAAATTAAGCGCATTATCGACACCTTTTACGGCCCAGAAAATTAAAAGGAATGCTGCCCCCAGCGGTACTACGATTAACAACCCTTTTATAAAATAATTTAAAAGGGCCCCGAATATCTTCTTCATGGTAAAATCAATTTCTACTCATAAAAGTACACTCTTTTTACCCGGCGTGAAATATTAGTTAAAATTTAAAACAAACTGACGGCCTTAAAGGGAGGGGAGTTTTGCTACTGCCCTTATATTCAGCGTACTGCAATTATTTTATTTCGTTAAGCAGCTGTTTAAAAACGATTCAGCGTAATCGCTATTGGCCTAATTTCCATATCCTTTGGCTTTGACCGACGGATAATTTGTTTTTTGTATCGTTTCGGAACAAGTGAAACAAAATTGTATAAACCTGATTATTAATAGTTTAACTACTAAAAAAATTTGTCAGTGACACAGTCTTATCGACACTTTTCGCGGCGATGAAGAATTTATGTTATTTTTAAACCCGTTTCTTTTAATACCATTAGCCAGGCTTTGCAGCCCTTTGTGAAAAACTTGGCGCTCCTTTGCGGTAAAAGAACCAATCAGCAGGCTTAATTTAATTCAAAATCTGACGAATTCTTTTTTTCACCACTGTTAAAAAAGCTAATTTAGCAGCAAATGAGCAAGGACGGCAAAAGCAAGCTGAACGGGAAACCTAAAATATTTGTGTTGGATACTTCGGTGATCTTATACGATCATAATGCCTTCGAAAATTTCCAGGAACACGACGTAGCCATCCCCATCCAGGTGCTGGAAGAGCTGGACAATATGAAAAGCGGGAATGATACCCGTAATTTTGAAGCGCGCAGCTTCATCCGGATGATGGATGATATTTCGCGCAGCAATCTCATCAATCGCTGGCGGCCGTTAAATGGCAGCAGCAAAGGCAATTTTAAAGTGATCATGGATACCAAAAGCATTGCGGCTGACGCCGAAGAGGTTTTTGGGTCGGACAAAGTTGACCACCGCATTTTAAATGCCGCGCTGTCGTTGCAGGAGGAAAATCCCGATAAAAAAGTTGTTTTGGTGTCTAAAGATATTTGCCTGCGGCTAAAAGCTAAATCGCTGAGCCTGCATGCGGAGGATTATGAGACCGGCAAGATCAAAAACATTGACAAGCTGTACACTGGCGAGACTACCCTAAATAAAGTGCCGGAAAAACTGATCAACCAGCTTAACCGCGATGAGGCCGTGCCGGCAGGCAGCTTTGAAATGCAGCCGCATGCCAGCAATCATTTTTATATCCTGAAAGGAAAAAAAGAATCGGTGTCGGTTTTTTATAATTCGCAAAAGGGTCACGTGGAAAAGATAACCGAGCAGCCGATCTTTAATATCTTTCCTAAAAACCTGGAGCAGGCCTTTGCCATCCACGCTTTGCTGCACCCGGATATTAAACTTGTTTCGATACAGGGCAATGCGGGCACGGGAAAAACCCTGCTGGCGCTGGCCGGCGCGCTGGAGCAGCGCAAAAACTTCAGGCAGATATTTGTCACCCGGCCAATCGTGCCGCTAAGCAATAAGGATATCGGCTTTTTGCCAGGGGATATCAAATCAAAGATCGACCCCTACATGGCGCCGATATGGGATAACCTTAAGTTTATTAAGGACCAGTTTGCCGACGACGAAAAAATGCAGGCCAAAATTGATGAGCTGGTAACCAATGATAAAATATCCATCTCGCCGCTGGCCTTTATCCGCGGGCGTACATTGAGCAAAATATTTTTTATTGTGGATGAAGCCCAAAACCTGACCCCTCACGAAGTAAAAACCATCATCTCCCGCGCCGGCGAAAACAGCAAGTTTGTGTTTACCGGCGATATTTATCAGATAGATACCCCATACCTGGATGCGGAAAGCAACGGGCTTAGTTATTTAATAGATAAAGCTAAAGGACATCCGTTGTATGCGCATATTACGCTGCAAAAAGGGGAGCGGAGTGAGTTAGCTAATTTGGCTACGGAATTGTTGTAATTATATTGATTATGAAGAACCTTATTATAACTACCCTGCTACTGTCAGTTGCTCAAATTGCGGCTGCCCAAATTAAAGTGACGGATTTTACCGAAGGGGAATTAAAAGGACAGGTGAAAACAGTTATAGAATACTCTCTTCGTGGGGACAATAATTCAAATAATATTGATACATCTGCATATTCCGGGAAAACCACCAAAACATTTGACAAAAATGGCCACCAGCTTTATGAATTGATAGTGTGGCAAAAGGGACAGTCGGCAGATTCATTATCGTATGAATACATTGGGGATAGCATTATTATCAAAAACCAATACCTTAATGGGAAACCGGCGATAAAATATACTTTTAAATATGATAAAGACGGAAAAGAAACAGAATTCGATACTTTCTCCGACTATGACCCAAGAATTGAGATGGATGCAAAAATTTTCTATAAATACAACGAAGGTGGCGACATAAGTACCGAAGAAACTTTTATCACCGGACACAAGCTTACTATGCACGTAACTAATCAATACAACGCGACGCATCAAAAAATAAAAGTAGAACAAACAACCTATTTTAATTCCAAAAAAACTGTAGAAAATGTGTTATTTTCCTATGACTTAAAAGGAAACAAAGTAACAGAGAAAATATACAACGCAGCCGGCAAATTAACTGGCGGACACATTACTTTATATAGCGATTTCGACAAAGATGGTAACTGGCTCTCAAAGACTTTTGAATTACAAAGGAGTAATCAATCCCAGGGAAATTATTCATTCAAGAATATTACCAAAAGGGTTGTCGAATATTATTAAGCCTTACTGCCGATCAGGACAAAATATTCCCCGTCACCCTGGCAATATCCGCACTGATCTTATTAATAAAACCCAGCTGCTCTTTTAACAAAACCTCATCCTGCTCATTAGTTCGGCGCGAAGCTTTTTCAATAACAGCCTGTTTCAAGATACTTGTTTGAACAACACCGCCACCCAACTTTTCACTGCTGTCATTTAGTACCGCAAGGCTGCGCTTTACCAGCTTAAGGTTATCTGCATCATCAGCCACCGGCGGTTTTGAAAGCAACGTAGAAGCTATTGTAGCGATGTAAGATGACAAAATATGGTTCAGCACCACAAATTTGTGGATATCCTTTACCTTTTTCTGTTTGCTTTTTGGCTCCGAGGTCATCCGCTCAAAGGCGGCGGAAAGGTTGGCCGATTTTACGTAAACTTCTTTTCGCGCCAGCTTATAGTCAATGGTTCCGACAGGAATACCGGCAATGCTTTCGGCAACTTTTGCCAGGTACCCGAGGTTGGCTTGTATTACGTCTTTTAAACTATCCTGTATCTGGTCAAACTCCCAACTGGGGAAAATAAGGTAGCTGGCAATTAAGGCTATGGATGAGCCGATAACCGTATCCATAATGCGCTCCTTTACTACCAAGCCCACACCTAAAAATTTAAACAGGATAAGTACATAAGGCGTCATAAACAGCACGGCTACAACGTAGTTAAGCCGCAAAAAGCTATAAGTACCAATCATCAGCGCAACCAGTAAAATGAACTGGGTGTCTTTTGAAGGGATATATTTAAGAATAGCAATACCCGCAATACCGCCAACCACCGTGCCGATCAGCCGCTGATAATTGCGTTGTTTGGACAAGCTAAAACCGGGCTTTAATATCACCACGATGGTAAGCAATATCCAATAACTGTGATGGCCGATAGCCACCGTTTTACCCAATATAAAACCAACCAGGCATACCAGCGAAACCCTTAAGGCATGTTTAAACGCCGATGACGAAAAGGAGAAATTATCAAAAAAGATGTGCGCCGCGTAATCCTGGTGCGTTACGAAGCGCGAAAACTCGTCGGTATAAACGCCGTCGATCAAAGCGCCTGAATTTTTGGATTGGTAGTACCTGTAGAGACTTCTGACGCGGTCGTTCAGGTCGCGCAGGTTTACCAGTATTTTTTTTAATGCCAGGTTGCTAACGCCAGTATCGTTTTTACCAATTTCATCAACCCGTGTTTTTATTTGTTCCAGCTCGGTGATAAAATCGCCTTTAAATTTCCTGCGCGTATTGGTCAATACGATATAGGCAATGTTGTCCACCTCATCAGCCATGTGCTGCAGCAGGATGCCGATTTCGCTTAGCACACCTGTGTCGCCAAATTTCTGGCGGATCTCGCCATAATCATAGTGGGTGGCCATGATCTGCTCAAACATGTCCACCAGGTCCACAAACGTCAGCATCAGGATGCGGCTTGCACTGGTTGACTCCTTTACCATTACCCGGCTTTTAAAAAGCATTTCGCGTACCACATCCTGGTGCTGGCTCACCTTTATTTGCTGCGATACCAGTTTGCGGTAGTTTTCGTCGATATCTGTCTCGGGCAGGTAAAAGGCGGCTTTTATTCTTAAAAAATCAGCAATGTCCGTAATATTCTCGCCTAAAGTCTGTTGTGCCGCACGATAGGGCCTGATACCAAAGAACAGCAGGCTAAACAGCAAATACCAAACGCCCCCGGCCAGGATTATGGCGCTGTAGCCCAACACCTCGTTTGGCTTGGCGGCCTTGTCTATCATAAAGATCATGATCATCAGCGATGACGTACCTACCGATGCCGCGCGCGTACCATAAACGGTAAAAAGCGAAAAAAGAAAGGAAAATAAGGTGATCTCCAGCCCAAGTGTATATACATTTAGCCGGGCGAAACCGGTTAAGGCCGCTACGACAAACAAAAAAGCATTGCCGATGGCCATTGCATTGCGTTTATGCAGCAGGGGGCCGGGGCTATCGATGGTGCAAATACAAAGCGCGCCCAGCGATAGGGTAAGGCCGATATCAAAACGATGCAAAAAGCTGCCCAAAAGCGAGGGTAAAAGAATACCTGCACACATGCGCAAACCGTCCGAAAAATACTGGCTGTAAAAAAAGGTTTTTATCTCGCGGGTATTGATATGCATCAGGTTGATGTTTTTTTAAATTGACGGCCGGCATGAGGCTTTTATAATATCCGGCCCCGTCTCAAGGGCCTTAAAAATGCATTTTCCCTCTTTACCGCTTGCGGTAGAGAGGGTGGTCGAGCGAAGCAAAGACCGGGTGAGTCAACCCGCCAATGCATTACCGCTAATGCATTGCACCACGCGTTGACTCACCCCGAGTGCTCCGCCTAAAGGCGGATGCTCGACCCTCTCTTCGCCTGCGGCGCAAAGAGGGTAGCTGCAATTATGTTAACCACTGATCAAAAACCCTAATCCGAAATACTTCCGTTTCGTTATTGATTTTTTTGCCTTCAAATCAGCATGCAAATTTACAAAAATTAAATATTACGGCTCATTTTTAATAATTATTGCATTATTATTATCAAACCTTTATAAATTACTCATTTTTATTTAATTTTATCGGGCAAATGTTAAAATTCAATTTCTACCGAAAATTTTGATTTGAATTTTGCCAAAGCCTCCCTTTTGCAGGTAACCAATTAAAACAAACATAATATTTTAATACAACAACAGCCGGTATGCCCTTAAACTTGAAACTCAGCCAAAAAGAAACAGCTTTTAATAATGAAGTTGTGATGCGTTTTGAGTTGTACAACAGCTTGTTTCAAACGCTGCCGTTTTACCAGGTAAAAGATACCGGTATTTTGCTGCCTTTTTTTAGCTCGCATTGTGAAAAGGGGGCAAACAAGCTCACGTCGCCGACGGCGATCATCGAATCATTTTTTAAGAAATATGTACCGGATATCGATCACCGTGAACAGATCAACCGCATGTTCCGCTTTATACAGTATATCGAGCGGCAGGTGGTATTGTTTGATGCTATAGAAGATTCTTCATTTAATAAAATAGACCGGTCGGACGATAGCGGTACCCTGCAGGTGCTTTTGCAGCAGGCGGCGGTAAGCGAGGAAGCCCGGCAGGAGATCAGCCACAAGCTAAATGATTTTTCCCTGCGCCTGGTGCTGACCGCACACCCAACCCAGTTTTATCCCGGCACGATCCTTGGTATTATGACCGACCTTATCGAGGCGCTAAAGACCAATGACATTAACACAATAGACGTTTTATTGCAGCAATTGGGTAAAACGCCATTCTTTAATAAAACTTCGCCCACACCGGTTGATGAGGCGATCAGCCTGGCCTGGTTCCTCGAAAATATTTTTTATCATGCCGTAGCGGGTATTCAATCCCGGCTTGACGAGGAGTTTGATATGGACCCGGAACGCCCTACGCAATTGCTGGAAATGGGTTTCTGGCCCGGAGGCGACCGTGACGGCAACCCGAACGTGACTACTGAAACGACCAAAGCCGTGGCCGCCTTTTTACGCCAAAGGGTGTTCAGGTGCTATTACCGCGATTTCAGGGTGCTTAAACGCCGGGTTACCTTCCGCGGGGTTGAGCAGGCCATGGCCAAATTGGATAAGCTGATCTATGGCAATGCCAATTTCAACCAGGATAACCGCAACCTGCAGCCGGAACTGCTGGAACTGCTGCACTCCATTCGCCACACGCTTGTTGCTGATCATGACAGCCTTTTTGTAAAGCTGGTTGACGACATGATTAAAAAGGTGAGCTTGTTTGGCTGCTATTTTGCGACGCTGGACATCAGGCAGGATAGCCGCGTACTGCGCAAAGTATTTAATTATTGCACTGCGCAGGAAGCGGTCAGCAGCAGTATTCCGAAAGGTTATGATAAACTGGCGGAAGAAGATAAGATCAAAGCCATAACTTTTAACGAAGCTGATTTGAGATGCCCGGATGAGGAAGATAAGCTGACCTGCGATACGCTGAATACCATCCGGCTGATGAAGGAGATACAGGAGGCCAATGGCGAGAAGGCCTGCCAGCGCTTTATCATCAGCAATTGCCAGGAGGCTTCGGACATATTACAACTGATCGACCTGTTTTTGTGGAGCGGATGGAAAAAAGACGGCCTGAGCGTTGACTTTATGCCCTTGTTTGAAACCGTGAACGACCTGAAAAGCGCCGCACAGGTGATGGAAAGCTTGTATACCCATCCGTTCTACAAACAACACCTTGAAAACAGGGGTAACCTGCAAAGCATTATGCTTGGTTTTTCGGACAGTACGAAAGACGGGGGCTACCTGATGGCTAACTGGTCGATTTATAAAGCAAAAGTAGAGCTGACGGCTATAGCCCGCAAGTACGGTGTGGACCTAGCTTTTTTTGACGGCAGGGGAGGCCCGCCAGCCCGTGGCGGCGGTAAAACGCATCGTTTTTATGCATCGATGGGCGAGGAGATCGCCAATAAACATATCCAGCTCACTATCCAGGGACAAACGGTCAGCTCACAATACGGTTCGGTGGAAACTGCCCGTTTTAACATGGAGCAGCTGATCAACGCGGGTGTTGTTTCGGCATTAAACCCCAACCCGAATGACTTGCTCACGCCTCAAAATAAAAGCCTGATCTCGGCCATGGCCGGCGAAAGTTACGAGCGCTTCCTTGCTTTACGCGAGCATCCTTTGTTTGTAGAGTACCTGGAAAAATTCAGCCCGCTGAAATTGCTGTCGCACATTAATATCAGCAGCCGGCCTACCAAGCGTAATTCCGACGCGCAGCTGCGGCTGGAGGACTTGCGCGCCATCAGTTTTGTAACCTCGTGGAGCCAGCTTAAACAAAGTATCCCCGGTTTTTATGGCGTAGGTACAGCACTTAATAAAATGAAGGAAGCAGGAAATTGGGGGGAAGTTAAGGACCTGTATCATTCTTCCGGATTTTTTAAGACGATGGTGGACAATTGTGTAATGTCCATGACCAAATCTGATTTCCGGGTGACGGCTTACCTCGAAAAAGACAAAAAATTCGGCCAGTTTTGGAAGATGCTGAAGGACGAATTTGACCTGACCAAAGCCATACTGCTTGAATTAACCGGTACTACATTGCTTATGGGCGAGTTTCCGGTTGAGCGGCGGTCGATTGCTATACGCGAGAAGATTGTTTTGCCATTGGTGATCATCCAGCATTATGCGCTGCATTGTTTAAATAACAGCAGCGATGAAGAGTTGAACAAGATTTACAATAAACTGGTAATCCGCACGGTTTACGGCATTGTGAACGCGGGAAGGAATTTGGCTTGAGGAAGTCCGGAAAGTCGGAAAAGTCCGCAAGTCCGAAAGAAGGAATCTCTGGGTCGAACAGATTCTTTTGTTAATTTTGGTCAATGAAGAACATCGGCTGCATCATCGTTGGATTAATTACCTTTTTTATACTTCCGTCCTGCCACGGCAATAAATCAACTGATAAAGATATTACTAAACCGGAGCGCCACAGCCTGCAGTTCATCAAAAACGGCATGGTTAACGGACTTTTCGAAATCAAGGCGTCCGGGCTGGCCATTACCAACTCCAACAATCACCGGGTGATTGACCTGGCGAAAATGATCATCACGGAGCAAACCGCCATTGACAGCGGATTGATCGGTTTAAAATCGGGCTATCACATCACCTCTGATGATACTATGCTTCCGGCCGACTCGGCTCTCGTAGATAGCCTGTCGACAAAAATGGGAAGCATATTTGACAATAAATATGTTAACCTGATGGTGCGAATTCATCGGACGGACTCGTTGTTGTTCACCTTAGTTGCGGCAGGTGCGAAGCCCGATGTAAAGAAATTTGCTGCTCAATCATTTCCGGCGGTAATAAAACAACTTGACTCCGCACGGGCGGTTTTGTCATCGTTAAAATGATGTTCATCTTTCACGCTCCAGGGCGTATATTTGGCCAAAAATAGCCCGGAATCTTAATGAAGAAAAACCTTTTTATTGCCCTTGAGGGCATCGATGGGAGCGGGAAGAGCACCCAGTTAAAATTGCTGAAAGAGAAATTTGAACAGGCCGGACAAAAAGTTTATACCACCTGTGAACCAACCGACGGGCCTACAGGGAAAATCATCAGGGATATTTTCACGCATAAAATGGAGGCTGACCATCGCACCATAGCTGCACTGTTTGTGGCTGACCGGCTTGAACATATCCTCAATAAAACTAATGGTATCCTTAAGATGCTGGGGGATGGTTACACGGTAATTACCGACCGCTATTACTTTTCATCATACGCCTATCAAAGCGCTCATGTAGACCTTGACTGGGTGATACAGGCAAATTCGTTAAGCGCCGGGCTTTTGCGGCCTGATCTGAATATTTATATCGACATCACACCTGCGCAAAGTATTGAACGCATACGGAAAGGAAGAAGCACAATAGAGTTATATGAAACGCTTGAAAACCTGCAAAATGTGCGGAATAAGTATTTTGAAGTGATGGATTTGTTAAAGGGAGAGGAAAATATCTTCGTAACAAATGGTAACAGGCCGCCTGAAGAAATTTCAAACGATATTTGGACTGAAATAATTAAAAAAGCGGGATAAGCAGAATTATTTGGAACCGGGACGTTTATTGTTGGCAGGAACCCTTACCGGAACTAATTTTTTCTCGCGCGGGGTAAAAATATTTTTTATTGCGTCGATTACTTCGTCAAGTATATTCCTGTTCATAGCCACTGATTTTTAAAGGTAATGTTAAAATCGTTCCTAATTCTTCCACAAAAATTAGAAAAAATATTCACAATTCCAAAATTTTTTAACTTTTGTGCGGGTAAATGACCCCGCACTTGCTATTTTTTAATTTTTGCCGCACATTAATTAAAAAAATACAAAACAGGGGACAATTTTGTCACGAAAATGATTTTCAGACAAATATTTAAAAAAAATCAAAACGCTCACTGGATTTTTGCATCGCCAAAATAAACAGCTTCTCTAAAACAAACTCAATTGTTGGGCAAGTGGTGGTTTTTCTTTGCCAAAAACAGTTCTTCCGCCATATTTCCATGATTCTTTTCGTTCTTTTTCGATCACCTTATCAAAATTTGCATTGGGGGTGAAATTTTCTTCGGCGTGCTGAGCAATTTTCGACAGGCGTTTGATGGCATCATTCTTTTCGGTGAGGCCTAATTTGGCTTTATATATAGCAGTTTGTAGTATACCGATTGTTTCGTCGTATACTTTGGTGGGAACCGGAAAAGGGTGCCCATCTTTTCCGCCATGCGCAAATGAGAATCGTGCCGGGTCTTCAAACCTGGACGGCGTGCCGTGGATCACCTCGCTCACCAAAGCCAGCGATTGCAGCGTGCGCGGGCCAAGCCCCTGCAATTGCAGCAGGCCCTCAAAATCTTTGGGTTGTTTTTCATGCGCCAGCCATAAAACGGCGCCAAGCCGTTTAAGGTCCACGTCCTTTACCCTAACATCGTGGTGCGCAGGCATCACCAGCTTGCCGATCTCTCTGAGCATGAGATCCGGGTTTTCGCCGGCAATATGCATAATCCCTTTCCTCGAATCTTCCGCCCGGCTATCCGCCATATTTAATATTCGACCGGCGTTTTGGCCATAAATAAACGTGTGCGGATCATCCAAAAACGTGGTCATACTTTCCGAATACCAGTGATAGCGCCGCGCGGTGCTGGTGGCGTCGCTCATGCCTTGCTGCACAACTGCCCATTTGCCGCTGCTGCTTAAGATAAAATTGTGCGTGTATAGCTGGAAACCGTCCTGAACTGCCGTATTATCCACCTTGGCGCTCAGTTTGCTGCATTTTACAAGGTAATTGCCGTCAAGGCCGGTGCTTTCGCCTATTGCCAGCAACTCGCTGGGTGTTTCTTTGGAATATTTGCCTTTTCCGCCGCAGATGTATATCCCTAATTCCTTGCTGTGCGGATTGACTGATCGTTTTAATGCGCCCATCACGGAGGTGGTAATGCCCGAAGAATGCCAGTCCATACCCATCACGGCGCCCAGGCTCTGGAACCAGAATGGGTCGCTCAGGCGCTTTAATACTTCATCCATTCCATAATCCAGCACAATATTTTCAACGACGGCCAGTCCAAGCTTAGCCATCCGTTGGGCAAGCCAAACCGGCACGTGGCCATAATGTAAGGGCAGATCGGCGCTCCCGGATCGTCTCATGCTAACAAAGTTAGTAATTTTGACCACGGATTTCAAATGATTTTTATGATTACGCTGATGATGGCGAAAAAGCGATTATGTGGGTCGGGAAATGTTTCGATTTGGTTATATTTGTATCAAGTTCAATTGAGAAAATATGACAACGTTGACGATAAAAATCCCGGATAACGGATCGGCAATAATAAAAGATATCTCGTCGCTGGTAAAAAGTGTTGGCGGGGATATCTCTATATTGTCAGACAGACAGGTGAAAAAAGAAGAATTAAAGGCCGAGTTAAAGCAATCGTTAAACGAGGCGTTAGATATTGTGGAGGGCAAAACCCCCCGTAAAACTTTAAGGGATATCTTAAATGGGTAATTTGGTTACCCCCACCGATAGTTTTGAGCGAAAAGTAAAGCGTCTGCTCAAAAAATTTCCGACACTATCTGTTTCACTTTTGAAATTGGAAGAAGAGTTGATCGAAAACCCCTTTTCGGGCGACAAATTGAGCAATAATTTGTATAAAGTACGGCTTGCCGACAAAAGCAAGGGGAAGGGTAAAAGCGGAGGATTTAGGGTAATTACCTACCTGGTAAAACAAACCGGAGAGTCAATAGAGATTTTTTTACTGACGATCTATGATAAATCCGAACAGGACACATTAAATTCCGAAGAAATTAAATACCTGATAAACGAAGTGGCTGTGACAAGGCGTCAAAAAAGATCAGATTAACTCCGTTTACTTCAGCGCGTCAAATCCATCCCTAACATCGTTCCAAAACTCATCCAGGGCGATAATACGCGGTTTAAAGAAAGAGATAAGCGCCGGCCAGTCGTTTTTGTTAAAGACGCTGTTGCCGCCTATTTGTTTATAGATACGACTGGTGATTTTTCCTTCCTCATCGCGATGATGCAGTTCCCATTCCCATTCTTCTTCGAGGTAGCTGTGCAGGATGTTTTTAAATTCTGCGAATTGTTCAAAAAATAGTTCCTGTATGCCGGTGTCGGGGTGAGCAAGCTCGATGCTGATGGTTGCTGTGCGTTTGTCGGCCTCCATTTTAAAGTAGACGTATTTAAGACCGGTTTTATAGTTGACCCAATTCACCCTGAGCCCTTCAGACGATAGCTGCGGCGAGATATATTGGCCGAACATGGTCCAAAAGGCATGGCGTAGTTGGGAGGCTTCTTCTTTGGTATACAAAATATGTTATAATGATGATATGCCGATAATTTTAAACTATTATTTTGCGGACGATGTTTGGCGCTAAATTATAAAAACAATGAAAACATTAGGCCTTATCGGCGGCACTACCTGGATATCAACGATGGATTATTATTCGCTGATCAATAAAAAAACCAACGAATTGCTTGGCGGCTTAAGTTCAGCGAAGCTATTATTGTATTCAGTGAATTTTGAAGAGTTCAGGCCGCCGGTTAACCCGAATGATTGGGATGAGCTTACCCGGAAGTTCACCGCTATTGCCAAAAAATTGGAGGGTAACGGCGTAGATGCCATCGTATTTTGTGCAAATACCCCGCACCTGATTGCAGATAAGGTGCAGGACAATATTGATATCCCATTGATCCACATTGCGCAAGCGGCGGCGGAGGAGATCGCCTCAAAAAATATTAAGAAAGTGGCGCTGCTGGGTACCCGCATCACCATGGAGCAGCCGTTTTTTAAGGACAAGCTTACGAAGAACGGCATCGAGCCACTGGTACCCGAAGCTGCCGACAGGCAATACATTCATGACGCGGTTTTTAATGAAATGGGCAAAGGGATATTTTCGCCAGCTACCAAACAGCGATTTATTGAAATTATAAACGGCCTGGTTGAACAGGGCGCAGAAGGCGTAATTTTAGGGTGTACGGAGTTTCCGCATTTGATCAGGCCTGAGGATTGCAGCGTGCCGCTGTTTGATACGACGGTGATCCATGCCGAAGCGGCGGTTAAATTCCTGATCACAGATTGAGAATGATTTTTATGATTTCACTGATTTTTTGTTCGTGCAATCCAGTCATCATGTTGATTTGAGATCACAGAATAGAGATGATTTCCCTGATTCCACAGAATGTGATCTGTGAAATCAAAAAAATCAGTTTAATCTGTGATTATGAAGGGGAGAGATGTTTTTTCATCCCGTGAATTTTCGCCTAAAATTAACTTGTAACTGCCGGGGTAAAGTTTCCATTTGTGGGTTGTCATATCCCATTTTTGCAACTCTTTTGCCGGGATTTTGATGGTTACGGTTTGCTCGTCTCCTTTATTGATAGATACCCGTTTAAAAGCTTTCAACTCTTTTACAGGCATGCGGTCAAGGGTAGGGTACTCGATATAGGCCTGTACCACATCAGCACCGTCCATTGACCCGGTGTTTTTTACTTTCACGGTTGCTGTTACGGTATCTTTAGACTGATATTTTGGTTTGAGGTTGTTTTTCAGTTCATAAGTAAAGGATGTATAACTCAACCCGAAGCCGAAGGGGTACTGTACCGGGCCGTCATAATACCGGTAAGTGCGTCCCTTCATATTGTAGTTGCTGTAATCTGGCACGTTGGATAACGATTTATAAAAGGTTAAAGGCAAATGACCCGACGGTGATACATCTCCAAAAACAATATCGGCAAGGGCATTTCCACCCTGCTCCCCGGGGTACCAGGCGAAAATGATGGCATCGGCATAAGGCGCTATGGCGTCGATATCGATGTCGCTTCCGGCGGTTATTACGGCGATGATGGGTTTATGGCCAACGCTTTGCCTTAACCTTTGCATGAATTTGATCTCGCTTCGGGGCAGTTCCAGGTCCTTTTTATCGCCGCCGCTTTCGGAAAGAAAAGCATCGCCGGCTTCGCCCTCCAAAACCGGCGAGAGGCCGATAACGGCAATAGTTACGTCCGTGTTGCTGGCTGCCCAGGTACCGCCGAAACGGGTGGTGTCTCTATAGTCGCAACCCATATCGTATTCAACCCGCGCACCGGGACCTACCGCTTTGGTGATCCCTTCGACAAAATTTACGGTTTTATCGCTGGTGCCGTGGTAATTAGCGATCAGTGGCTCCATGGTAGCGGCATTGGGGCCAATTACCATCAGGCTGGACACATCATTTTTCTTCAGCGGCAAAACGTTATTATCGTTTTTCAACAATACCATGCATTGTTGGGCCGCCTTGCGCGCCAGGGCAATATGCGCATCATTGTGCACACTATCAGCGCCATATTTATAGTAGGGATTGGCCGGCGGATCGTCGTAAAAACCAAGCCTGAATTCGGTGCGTAATAAAGTGTAAAGTGCGCCGTCGATTTCTTTTTCCGTAAGTAAGCCTTGCTGCACCGCTTTTATGCAATCATCCTGTAAAACATCCGAGCAATCCAGGTCTATCCCTGCTTTAATGGCCGCTGCCGCAGTTTCTACCGGGCCCGGTAAATATTTGTGGGTCTCGTACACATCATTCAAAGCGCCGCAGTCGGTCACCACATGCCCTTTAAAACCCCATTCCTTGCGTAAAATATCGGTCAGCAGCATTTTATTAACTGAATTAGGCACCCCGTTTACCCGGTTATAAGCTGCCATAACCGATTCAACACCAGTGCTTACAAGGGCATGAAAAGCATACAGGTAGGTTTCGCGCAAGTCTTTTTCATCTACAATGGCGTCGAACTTATCGCGTGTGGCTTCCGGTCCGCTGTGCACGGCAAAGTGTTTGGCCGTTGCGGCAGCCTTTAAATGATCGGGATCATCACCCTGCAGGCCTTTTACAAAAGCAGAGCCCATGGTGGCGGTTAAAAAAGGGTCCTCGCCATAGGTTTCCTGGCCGCGGCCCCAGCGCGGATCGCGGAAGATATTGATATTAGGCGTCCAGAAGGTAAGGCCCATATATTGCAGGTGCCGGTCATTTGCTATCGCGAGGTTGTATTTTGCCCTTGCTTCGGTGGAAATTACGGTGGATACCTGTTTCAGCAGGGTATCGTTAAAAGTGGCCGCCATACCAATGGCTTGCGGAAAGATGGTTGCCTCGCCAGCGCGTGCCACGCCGTGCAACGCCTCGTTCCACCAATTGTAAGCGGGGATGCCGAGCCTTGGTACCGCTTTGCTTTGATAGCCCAGCAAGCTTACTTTTTCTTCGAGGGTAAGCTTCGAAATAAGGTCGTTAATGCGGATATCCAAAGGCTGAGTGGCATCTTTATAAAGGGGCGTTTGTTGGGCAAAGCAAAATACTGGCGCCATAGCTAAGGCCAGGAGGCAGATTATTAAGGTTGATCTCATTTGTGGTAAATTTAGCTTTTTGGCGGTAAATCTGCGGGATTATGCATGAGTTGGTTTAAAATGAACGACATCGAAAGCGCTGCAGTGTTCGGCGATGTCATGGATATGGATGGTGCCAATATATTGTCAGTATTTTATTCAATAAAATGCCATTTTGAAAAACTTAATTAACATATTATCAAGTATTTATGTAAATATAAAATTAAATTGTGTATACCCTGTGTATACCTTTTTAGTTTTATTGGAGCCTTTCACCAAAAACCTTACATTAGCATCATCCAATACAAAAGCCTTCATGAAATACCTTTTGCTGCCTGCGTTAATCATCTGCTGCTATTTCACAGCTATTGGCCAACCCGCGCCAAAGCCCTACGGGCCATTGCCTTCGGAACGGCAGTTAAAGTGGCAGGAAACGGAGATGTATTGTATTATCCATTTCGGGCCGGATACCTATACCAACAAGGAATGGGGTTATGGCGACGAAGATCCGCAAATATTCAATCCCACACAATTCAGCGCCATGCAGATCGTCGGCGCGGCAAAGGCGGGCGGGTTCAAGGGAATTGTCGTAGTAGCCAAACACCACGACGGTTTTTGCTTGTGGCCAACCAAAACAACCGAACATAACATCTCCAAAAGCCCTTATAAAAACGGTAAAGGGGATATTTTGCAGGAATACCGCGATGCCTGCAACCAACTGGGTATGAAGATGGGCGTGTACTGCTCGCCCTGGGATCGCAACAACCCGCTGTACGGCAAAACGCAATATGTAACCGATGTTTACCGCAAACAGCTGGAAGAATTATATACCCATTATGGCCCGATATTTATCAGCTGGTTCGACGGGGCCAACGGCGGCGACGGTTATTATGGCGGTGCCCGGGAAGTGCGCAAGATAGACCGCTCCACCTATTATGGTTGGGATACCACCTGGGCCATCCCACGCAATCTGGCGCGGGGCGCGGTTTTGTTTGGCGATGTAGGCCCTGATGTTCGCTGGGTGGGCAACGAAGAGGGTCATGCCGGCGCAACCTGTTGGGCTACTTACACGCCCCATGCACCCGATGCCGGCAAACAGCCGGGCAACGGTTATACCAAAGACTACGAAGGCACCGAAGGTCAGCGCGATGGAAAATACTGGATGCCCGCCGAATGCGATGTACCCCTGCGACCGGGCTGGTTTTACCACGCCGACCAGGATGGCAAAGTGAAAACGCCCGACAGCCTGTTGAACCTGTATTATATGAGTGTCGGGCGGGGGGCATGCCTGGATTTGGGTTTGTCGCCGGACAGGCGGGGGCTGCTGTTTGAGAATGACGTAAGGTCTCTGGAAGTGTTTGGTGACATACTTAAAGGAATATTTTCGGTTAACCTGGCAAAGGGTTCCACGCTAACAGCAAGCAATGTGAGGGGCGGCAATAAGGCAAAATTTGGGCCGCAACATTTGTTAGATGACGACCGGTATACCTATTGGGCGACGGACGATAATATAAAAACCCCAAGTCTGATTATAAATATGCACGTGGTTAAAACCTTTAACGTTATCCGGCTAAAGGAAAACATTAAACTTGGTCAGCGGATCGATGCTGTCGCGATTGACGCTTCCATCGATGGCAAGTGGCAGCAAATCGCGACTGCGACCAGCATCGGCGGGAACAGGCTGATTAAGTTGCCCACGGAGGTAAAGGCAAGTAAGATTAGATTAAGAATTACCAAAGCGCCGGTGTGTATTGCACTGAGCGATTTTGGTTTATTTGAGGACGATCCGATAAAACGCGTCGAGCGCGAACTTCAGGGTGGGCCGGAAAAACTTTGATAAATGAACAATATGAAAAGATTATTACCTGTATTTCTTTTTACTGTGATAGCATTGAATGCAAAGTCACAAACAGCCCCATATGATACCACCAACCATCCCCAACTGATCTCCAAACAATTCAGCTTTACGGAAGGCGCCTCGGTTGACAAAAAAGGCAATGTTTTTTTCACCGATCAGCCCAATAACAAAATATGGGAATACGATACCAGCGGCAATTTGTCGTTGTTTATGGATAGTACCGGTCGCTCCAACGGCATGTACTTCGACCATAAAGGCAACCTGGTAACCTGTGCCGACGAGCATGAGCAGCTTTGGTCCATAAGCCCTGGTAAAAAGGTAAAAATTTTGCTGAAGGACTACCAGGGCCATATGCTGAATGGCCCCAACGATATTTGGATAGACAATAAAGGAGGTATTTACCTCACCGACCCTTATTACCAGCGCCCCTGGTGGACGCGCACCAAATCAGACCTGGACGGTGAAAAGGTTTATTACCTGCCAAAAGGAAAAGATCAGCCCTTTATTGTTGATGCCGACCTGAAGAAACCAAATGGCATCGTAGGCACGCCGGATGGAAAATATCTTTATGTGGCGGATATTGCCGATAACAAAACCTATAAATACGTCATCAACAAAGACGGTACCTTAAGCGACCGCAAGCTATTCACTGCGATGGGTTCGGACGGGATGACGCTGGATGCCGATGGCAATGTTTACCTGACCGGCAAAGGCGTAACCATTTTCAATCCGGAAGGCAACAAGATCGGGCATATTGATATACCGGAGCCATGGACAGCAAACCTTTGCTTTGGGGGTAAAAATAAGGATGTGCTGTTTATTACCGCGTCGAAGGCGATTTATGTTGTGAAGATGAATGTAAAGGGGGTGGAATAGCCTGCCTTAGAGAATACCAATTAATATTTAATTATTGCCATCGTCGAGGCCCTTTTTAAGGAGCGCTTGAATTTCTGGATCTTTTAACCTGGCTGATTGGTTATGTTCCAGGGATTTTGCGGTCCAGTACCTGACTGATGAATCGGGATTCTTTAAGAAACTGATCATTAGTTCAATAGAAGTTTCATCTGTCCGGTATTCTAATACTCTAATTAAATCACTGATTAATTTTGGAGTTTTGATATTCAAAAGAGCGTCCTGAACATCGGGGAGCATTTCATCAGAACTGATTAACGGATTTGAGAAAAACAGGATCAAATAATCTTTTGGCGTCGGCTTTGTAGATAGAAGTTTGAGCCAGTACCTGAGGTTAGCCGTGTTTTTTGATTCGAATAGAGAATTTAACAGGTCTTCGGAAACGGTATCCTGTTTTTGAATCAGTCCGAAAATATAATTTCTATCCTGTTCTGTCGGACTGTTTGCTAAAGCGTTTAAAGAAATTGATCTCGTCTGCGGACTGTCTAACAGCGGTTTGAGCGTTTCCAGTAAATTTCCAATTTGAAGTTCTTTTACTGAATAAATCGCGTAGCCCTTCAAATTCATACCCCATGTTTTGACTGCCTCCATTAATAATGATTCGGTTTTGGCGTTCAAGCCGGTGACCGACAGTACCTGAGCAGCTAAAACTTTGGCCTTTATATTGTCGCTGTGGATTCTATTGTAAGCTGTTTCACGCAAAGAATCTTTATTTAAGTGAATATACATGGGGATCATGTGCGCATCACCGAAGTCCTCATTTTCCACCAGGAAGTCAAAAAGCGGTGTAGTATGATTGCAATTAAAATACAAAAGCGCCATTCCAGCCCACAATAGTTTGCCTTTTTCCTGTTTTGAGTTTATTCTGCTTAGTAGAGTGTTTTCTTTTGAGGTATCGCCTGAGGCGGCGATGACCAGATACGAAAGAATTTTTTGGTTTGTATTTTTTGAGAATAAAAGACGGTCTATATTGTCGGTATATAATTTCTCATCTCTAAAATCAGCTAATGGATAAAATGCCATTTTTTTCCCCTGTAACGACTGGGATAACTGTGTAACATCACTACCTGGAGTAAGGAGATCAGAATATTGACGGAACATCGCATTTAGATCACTTTCGGTAAAACTGTCGTTAAGCGCCTTGCTGAAATCACTTTTAAATTTTTCAAGCGCACTTTTCTCCTGCCCGTAAACATGGATTGTAACAAATAAGGCAAATCCGAAAAATAGAAATTTCATAAACTGAAAGTAAAACGGCATACCTGGCCGAAAAATAAATATATTAAACAAAATTGTTTTTTAACTAAAATCCATTTTTTTATTTAGCATGTACGCTGAAGAAATTGTTTCCCGGTATCTTACCAAATAAAAAGCAGTAGCGAAATGTCACGCAAAAAGCAAATTCAAGCATTAAATGATCCATCTTTATTATGGGACCTCATCATCGTCGGCGGCGGTGCAACCGGCCTGGGAACCGCTGTTGATGCAGCCTCGAGGGGTTACAAGACCTTATTACTTGAGCAATCCGACTTTGCCAAAGGTACCTCCAGCCGCAGTACCAAACTGGTGCATGGTGGGGTGCGGTACCTGGCCCAGGGCAATATCGGGCTGGTGCGCGAAGCATTGCATGAACGCGGCCTGCTGCTGAAAAACGCCGCCCACCTGGTTAAAAACGAAAGCTTTATTATTCCTGTTTACAGCTGGTGGAAGGCTATTTTTTACACTGTTGGGCTGGGCATTTATGACCTGTTAGCCGGCAAGCTCAGTTTTGGGAGATCGAAGTACCTATCCAGGGATGAAACGCTTAGGCGACTGCCTGGTGTCGACCCAAAAAATCTTTTTGGCGGCGTGTTGTATCATGATGGGCAATTTGACGATGCCCGTCTTGCTGTCAACCTTGCGCAAACCGCTATTGAACAAGGTGCAACGGTACTAAACTATTTTAAAGTTACCCAATTGCTGAAGCAGGATGGGAAGCTAACCGGCGTTACGGCTGTGGACATGGAAACCGGGGAAACCTATCAAATTAAAGGTAAAGCGGTGATTAACGCGACAGGTGTTTTTGTGGATGAGTTGCTGCAGATGGACGAACCCCACAAAAAACCGATGGTAAGGCCCAGCCAGGGTATCCACCTGGTGGTTGATAGTTCATTTATGCCCGGCAACGATGCGCTGATGATCCCCGAAACGGATGATGGCCGGGTGTTGTTTGCCGTCCCCTGGCATGGTAAGCTGCTGATCGGCACTACGGACACGCCATTGGACGAGCATAGCCTCGAGCCCCGGGCATTGGATACGGAAGTGGACTTTGTACTGCGCAATGCCGACAAATATTTAAGTAAGGCCATTACCCGCGGCGATGTGCTTAGCGTGTTTGCCGGCTTACGCCCGCTGGCGGCGCCGGCTGAAGGATCAGCATTAACCAAAGAAATATCGCGCAGCCATAAACTCATCATTTCTCGATCGGGCCTTATTACTATAACCGGCGGCAAATGGACCACCTACCGCAAAATGGCCGAAGATACTGTCGATGCAGCTATTCGCGTTGCAAATCTAAGCCCGCAAAAATGCGTAACGGCCAGCCTGCGTATCCACGGCAGCACGCCGGATGTGGATCGCACCGACTATTTGTATGTATATGGCAGCGACCGCGGGGCCATTTTGAATTTAATAAACGAAAACCCGGCCTGGTCGCAAAAACTGCACCCGGCGTATGATTTTATGCAGGCAGAAGTAGTTTGGGCCGTCCGAAACGAAATGGCCCGTACGGTTGAAGATGTGCTGGCACGGCGAGTCAGGGTGCTTTTCCTGGACGCAAAAGCCGCTATGGAAATGGCGCCGGTCGTCGCCAACTTGATGGCGGAAGAGATGCATTATGATAAAGCCTGGGAGATGATGCAGGTGGCTGCTTTTAATGAAGTGGCGAAAGGATACCTTTTGAGAACAGAAAAAGTAAACTCTAAACATGTCGTTTAGCGATAGTGGCAGCTACCCTCTTTGCCGCTTGCGGCAGAGAGGGTCGACCAGCGAAGCGTAGTCGGGGTGAGTCGACCCTGCGGACACTGGCGCCAATGCATTTACCGTAATGTCGCTTGGTAACTACTCACCCGGTCATCGCTTTGCTCGACCACCCTCTCTTCCGCAAGCGGGAAAGAGGGCAATGCAATTCAAAGTCCTATAAATAATTTCATAGTTGACAATTCGCCGCTAAACCGTAACTTAAGCCCACCAATTAGATTTGGTTCATAGTTCATGGTTGATAGTTCATGGCAACTGCATCCTCCTGCTATGAACCATGAACCATGAACCATGAACTATGAACCAATACATTTTAGCCCTCGATCAGGGCACCACCAGTTCGCGCGCGATCGTTTTTGACCATAAGGGCCGGATCAGGTCAGTCGCTCAAAAAGAGTTTACCCAAATATTCCCGCAGCCGGGTTGGGTGGAGCACGACCCGAACGAGATATGGTCCTCGCAGGCCGGGGTAGCTGCCGAGACGCTTGCCAAAATGAACATCGGCGCACAGCATATCAAGGCTATAGGCATTACCAACCAGCGCGAGACCACCATCGTTTGGAACCGCGAAACCGGCGAACCGGTTTATAACGCCATTGTTTGGCAGGACCGGCGCACTGCCGCTTATTGCGATCACCTGAAAAACGAAGGACTTACCGATTTGATCCGCTCAAAAACCGGCTTGATCATCGACGCCTATTTTTCAGGTTCGAAGATCAACTGGATACTTAATCATGTTGCGGGCGCCAGGGAACTGGCATCGGCCGGAAAATTAGCGTTCGGTACGGTTGACAGCTGGCTGGTGTGGAAGTTCACCGGTGGCAAAGTACACGTAACAGATGTAACCAATGCCAGCCGCACCATGCTTTACAATATCCGTACGCTGGAATGGGACGAGGAATTGCTGCGGATATTTGATATCCCGCGCAGCATGCTGCCCGAAGTTAAAGAGTCGAGCGAGGTGTACGGCGAAACTGCCGGGAATATATTTGCTGCAAAGATCCAGATCGCAGGTATTGCCGGCGACCAGCAGGCCGCCTTGTTCGGCCAGATGTGTGCAGATAAGGGCATGGTAAAAAACACCTACGGAACAGGCTGTTTTATGCTGATGAACATCGGCGAAACTTTCATCGAATCAAAAAACAACCTGCTCACCACCATTGCCTGGAAGATAAACGGAAAAACGCTTTATGCTTTCGAAGGCAGTATATTTATAGGCGGCGCTGTGGTCCAGTGGCTGCGCGATGGGCTGGGCATTATTCGCTCCTCCGCTGAAGTGGAGAAATTGGCCATGGAAGTGCAGGATACAGGCGGTGTTTACTTTGTGCCCGCCTTTGCCGGTTTGGGTGCGCCTTACTGGGACCCTGATGCACGCGGAACCATTGTGGGCCTTACCCGCGGTACAACAGCCGCCCATATCGCGCGCGCCGCTATTGACAGCATTGCTTACCAAACCGTGGACGTATTAACCGCGATGGAAGCCGACGCCGGCTTGCCGATAAAAGAATTGCGCGTGGACGGCGGCGCAACGGCCAATAACCTGCTGATGCAGTTCCAGGCGAATGTGCTCGGCAGCAAAGTGATCAGGCCAGTGGTTACTGAGACGACCGCTTTGGGCGCTGCCTACCTGGCCGGCCTCGCCACGGGCTATTGGCAAAATGTGGAAGAGATACAGGGCCAATGGCAATCGGAGCGGGAGTTTTTACCCGCCGCAAGCGCCGCAGAAGTGAAAAACGCAATAGAGGGATGGAAAAGAGCAGTACACGCGACGCAGAGTTGGTCAGTTGGAATTTGAATTTTTTTTGTCATCCTTAGCGCAGCTTTTTTTGTCATGCTGAGCGCAGCGAAGGATCTTAAAGCGACAAGTGACCCGGCGCCAGGTATAAGCCATGCTTCATTTACGACAAACGATAATTTCGAAAAATGAGAACATACAATTTCTACACTTACATACTCACTAACTACGGAAAAAAAGTACTGTATACAGGTGTTACCAATGATTTGGAAAGGCGATTGTATGAAGACTATTTTGGATTAGGGACACAATATGCCTTTACCACCAAATACAAATGCTATTATTTGGTATGGTTTGAATGGCATCAATATATCAACAACGCCATCGGCCGTGAAAAGGAGATTAAAGGCTGGCTACGTGCTAAAAAGATAAAACTAATTGCTGAAGAAAACGCTGAATGGCGATTTCTAAATAAAGACATTATGGAATGGCCGCCGGTTAAGGTTATTGAATAGAAAGCCGTCGAATTACAAAGTTCGTTACCTGTCTTTTCAAGATGCTTCGCTGCGCTCAGCATGACAAAAACAAAAAACGATCACAATTAAACCCAAACAATATGACTCCATTTACAGCCGAACTGATCGGCACCATGTTACTGATCCTTTTAGGTAACGGCGTTGTAGCCAACGTTTTATTAACCGATACCAAAGGCCATAACGGCGGCTGGATAGTAATTACTACGGCCTGGGCGCTTGGCGTGTACGTCGGGGTAGTAGTTGCCGCGCCTTATAGTGGCGCACACTTAAACCCTGCCGTTACTATCGGGCTGGCCATTGCCGGTAAATTTGCCTGGAATAAAGTATTGTCATATATCGCCGCGCAAATGATTGGCGCATTCCTCGGCGGATTCCTGGTTTGGCTGATGTATTATGACCACTTTAAGCGCGACAATAAGCCGGATGTTATTTTAGCGGTTTTCGCTACCGGCCCGGCTATCCGTAATTATGTTTCAAACATCGTGAGCGAGCTGGTTGGCTCATTCGTGCTGGTATTCACCGTGTTTTACATCGCAGGTGCGCAAATCACGCCTACAAAAACACCTATCGGCCTGGGCTCAGTCGGGGCGCTGCCGGTTGCGCTGCTGGTTTGGGCCATCGGCCTTTCCCTGGGCGGCACAACAGGTTACGCCATTAACCCGGCCCGCGATCTCGGCCCGCGTATCGTACATTTCCTGCTCCCCATAAAAAACAAGGGCGCCAGCGACTGGGGTTACGCCCTGGTACCTATCGTTGGCCCGATTATCGGCGCGGCGCTTGCGGCGTTTTTGTATTTGCAAATACATGTTTAGCACTGTGCATAACCTAACCTTTTTTCCACAAAATGTTCGGGGACGGCTTAAGCGATTAACTTTACGCTTTGCTTTAATTTAGTTGTAAGAGTTGTAAGAAGTTGTAGAAGTTGTAAGGGTTAAAGAATCATCCAACCATTACAACCATTACAACTTTTACAACCATTACAACTTATTACAACTAACAAATGACCAAAGAAACGCCCTTAATGCAGCAATACAACCAGGTAAAGGCAAAGTACCCGGGTGCACTGCTGCTTTTTCGCGTTGGGGATTTTTATGAGACGTTTGGCGAGGATGCTATAAAAGCCGCTGGTATTCTGGGTATTGTGTTAACCCGCCGGGCCAATGGCGCAGCAACGCATATTGAGCTGGCCGGCTTTCCGCATCACTCATTGGATACTTACCTGCCAAAATTGGTCAGGGCCGGGCAGCGGGTGGCGATTTGCGATCAGTTGGAGGACCCGAAAACTACCAAAACCATTGTAAAGCGGGGTGTTACCGAACTGGTTACCCCCGGGGTGGCGACTAATGATAATATCCTGCATCAAAAAAACAATAATTACCTGGCGTCGCTTTATTTCGAGAAGAATAGTATCGGTATTGCACTGATTGACATCAGCACCGGGGAATTTTTAACGGCACAGGGGACTGGCAGTTATATCGACAAACTGCTGCAAAGCTTTTCGCCGAGTGAGGTGATCTATCCGAAAAGCCGGCGCCATGAATTTGTGGAATTGTTCGGCGATCGTTTTTATACCTATACGCTTGATGAATGGCCCTACAGCGGCGATTATGCCAATGAGGTGCTACTAAAGCATTTTGATGTAAAATCACTAAAGGGTTTCGGGATAGACCGGCTAACCCTGGGTATCATCGCCGCAGGGGTCGCCCTGCATTACCTGAATGAGACAGAGCACCGCAACCTGCAGCATATTTCAGCTATCAGCAGGATAGAGGAGGACCGGTACCTATGGCTGGATCGCTACAGCGTGCGCAACCTGGAGCTGGTGGGCTCGGCAAATGAAAATGCGCATACGCTGGTGGAGGTGCTCGATCAAACCTGCTCGCCGATGGGTGCACGCCTGCTTCGCCGGTGGATCGTGATGCCGCTGAAGGAGATAAAACCCATTAACGACCGGCTGAACGTAGTGGAGTTCCTGATTGAACATGAGGAATTGCGTGAAGAGCTAAAGCAAAATATCCGTCTCATCGGCGATTTGGAACGCCTCATCTCGAAAGTCGGCTTGCAAAAAGCAAATCCACGCGAGGTTTCCCAACTAAAAAAAGCGCTCAACGCCATCAATACGATTAAAAAGATTGGCGAAACGTCGGCAAACCCACCATTGCAGGCAATTGCGGAGCAGCTAAACCCCTGTACGCTCATCTGCGAAAAAATAGAAAGGGAATTAAGCGCCGAACCACCTGTAATGCTGGTAAAGGGCGGAGTGATCAGCGAGGGGGTAAACGAAGAACTCGACCGACTGCGCAAGATCGCCTTCGGCGGTAAAGGTTACCTGCTCGAGATACAAAAACGCGAAGCCGAAACTACCGGGATACCGTCTTTAAAGGTATCCTTTAACAATGTATTTGGCTATTACTTAGAAGTTACCCATAGCCACCGCGATAAAGTTCCGTCGGAGTGGATACGCAAGCAAACCCTGGTAAATGCCGAGCGTTACATCACGCCGGAATTAAAAGAGTATGAAGAACAGATTTTAGGCGCCGAAGAAAAGATATTTGCCCTGGAAACAACTTTGTTTAACGACCTGGTTTACGCACTTGCCGAGTATATCAAGCCGATTCAGCTGAATGCCCAATTGGTGGCCCGGCTGGATGTGCTGCTCAATTTTGCCACCATCGCTATAAAAAATTACTACGTAAAACCGCAGATCAACGACAGCAGGGTGATCGACATCAAGGGTGGCCGGCACCCGGTGATCGAAAAAACGCTCCCGCTTGGCGAGGAATACATTACCAATGATGTTTACCTGGATTCGGAAACCCAGCAGATCATCATCATCACCGGGCCGAATATGGCGGGCAAATCGGCGCTGCTGCGGCAAACAGGCCTGATTGTACTGATGGCGCAGATGGGCTGTTTCGTACCGGCAAAAACGGCGGCAATAGGTTTGGTTGATAAGATATTTACCAGGGTAGGGGCTTCGGATAATCTTTCATCCGGTGAATCGACTTTTATGGTGGAGATGAACGAAACGGCGAGCATTTTGAACAACCTGTCTGACAGAAGTCTTATTTTGCTTGACGAGATCGGCCGCGGCACATCTACTTATGATGGCATATCCATCGCCTGGTCCATCGCTGAGTTTTTACACAACCAACCCCAGGCCCGGGCCAAAACGCTGTTTGCTACCCACTACCACGAATTAAACGAGTTGAGCAACAGCTTTAACCGGATAAAAAATTACAATGTCTCCGTAAAGGAAGTTGGCCACCAGATCATCTTCCTGCGCAAACTGGTTCCCGGCGGCAGCGAGCATAGTTTTGGTATCCACGTAGCCAAACTGGCCGGGATGCCTCAAAAAGTGCTCAGCCGCGCCAATGAAATATTAAAAAAACTGGAGGCCGAACGGACAGGAGGGGAGCACATCAAGGAAAGCATCCGCAAAGTGCAAAAGCAGGCCGTTCAGATGCAGATGTTTTCCATCGACGACCCAGTACTGGTTAAAATACGCGATACGCTGAATAACCTCGACGTTAACACGTTAACCCCTGTTGAGGCGCTGATGAAGCTGGACGAGATACAGCGGGTAATCAAAGGATAGCTGGAACCTGACCAGACTTAGTAATTATGTGAGTCTTTTCCTGTAGTTTAGTCTTTCGGACTTTTTGTATCGGTTGCCATAGCTTTAGCGGTGGCGACACTTTAGGACTAATCTGACTTTTTGATCACTTCGAGGCTATAGTAACTGGTCGATGTTTTAAACATGTTTATACTTACGTTTTTGCCTTTTCCTGCGGAGAAAAGGTAATATGCGGTTTCGGCATTATCATCCTTTACCGTTTGTTTAAAATGCTGCTTAAGCTGGTTTAATAGATTGATAATGAATGCTTTGTTGCGCGTTAAATAGGAGACGAGCGTTTCGGTGACTATGATGGTTTCCTGGCGGCCGCTGCCTCCATTTTTTTGAAAGTGCTGTGAATCCCCCGTTTCGCTTATGTCTGATCCCAGGACTGTGAACGAACGGGATTTTAGAAACCCGCTTTTATCCGGATTATCTAAAAGATTGATCAATTCCTTTGCCGACAAGCTTTGACTATGCGCCTGCACCAAAGCGAAAAGGCAAATAACGGTTAGTAATAATCTCTTCAACTTAAATTCCCGGTGGGCATAATTTATACCAATATATTTTTCGCAATTTTTTGTTTTATCCGTCATTATTTTGAAACTTAAACCCCTTTAGTCCGTAAATGTAAGCTGATTAGCCGGGGGGATGTTAATATGTTAATATAAACCCAAATAAATAAATTTTGCTGTAGATTATTTTTACAAAGATGAAAAAAATACATTACCTGTATTGTGGCTTATTGGGTTTGATGATTGCATTATCCTCGTGTCATGCGCGCCGGGCAGCCATGCGCGGCGAAGCCGGCGAGCTGGTAAAACCACAGCAAAGCGTAGCCGAAAAGTATGCGGATATTTTAGGGGTGGACAGGAACGCTATTCAAAACGGGCGGCTTTACGAGTTTGTTGACGATTGGATGGGAACCCCGTACCGGTTTGGCGGCCAGGACAAGGGTGGTGTTGATTGCTCTGGGTTGGCCCAATTATTAGAGCAGCAGGTTTACAATGTAAACATACCCCGGTCAACCAGCCAGCAAATAAATATCATCAAACGTAAATATGAGGAAGACCTGGCGGAAGGTGATCTTGTGTTTTTTGATTACGACGGAAAAAAATTCAGCCATGTGGGCGTTTACCTGCAAAATGGCTATTACGTGCACGCCAGCTCCAGCAAGGGCGTAATTATTACCCGGCTGCACGATCCTTACACTTACAAATACTTTTCGCGCTGCGGCTCGATTGTTGTCGACAGCGCCAATACACAAGAGCCCGGCAGGTAACCGCACTTATTTTTTATGAATTCTTGGTGGTTTCGCCGGATGATCTTCGACTTTTATTCGCCTGAAAAGAGACGCAATGGTAATTCTGTCCCTTTTATGATGGCGATAGTACACAAAAGTTAATACCCTTATCAGAACGGAATAACTTATTAACAGTCCGAAAAATATACGGTTATCAAACTCAAATTCTATTGTACAATATAGGAGGACGAAAATAGCCGGAACGGCAAAATAGTTGATCCGGACAATTTTCCATCTCAAAACATTTTCCATTTCAGGGTCTCTTACGCACAATAATTCTTTGTTCCTGAGAAGGTAGCCGGTCAGCAGCGTTTCCGTAAAAGTGGTAAAATTAATTATACTGATGTAAGTATAAACCACCCAGGTGTATTTCATTAGTCGTCCGCCGTTAAAAATGAAGGATAGCGCAAAAGGGTACAGCGAAACGCTCAATAAATAAAGCAGGTTGATAAATACCAGTGGTGCATTATAGTCTTTCAGGTAACTGAATATGCGCAAATGCCTCATCCAAAACCGACCTACCATAAAAAAGGTGACAATAAACGCAGTGAGTTTGGGTAATACCTGGAAAAAGGCTGATTTTGCTTCCGTTTCCGTTGAATACTTCACCACATCCGGCAGTTTTACATCCAGTACCATAATGGTGATGATGATGGCAAACACCGCGTCGCTAAAAAATATGATACGTTCGAGTTGAAACTCTTTTTTTATCTCATTTTCTTCACGCGTGCTCATAATGAATAAAGATTAGCTGTTTTTAGGTATATTTGCACTGTGCCCGACGAAAAAGAAAAATACAGTTTTTGGACGAAATACAAGCGTTTCGCCGGTACTGAAATTTTGCTTTATGTCATCATGATCATCGGCATCATCCTGGGCCTTATTATTTTCAGCAAATAGTCAATTTTTCACAAGGCTCACCGTATAGTCGTCTGCATCCGCTATATCCTGGTAAAAATCGATTACGTCCTGGTAAGTTTCCTTGCCGTAGGTGCCGTCAATCAGCTCAAATTTGCGTTTATAAGTTAGCTGGGTGCCTTTCAGTTCCATCGTTGCCGTGTATTTACCAAAGGGTTTGTCAATTGAAATATTTAAGGGTGTTTTTTCCAGGTGATATCCTGCCGGTATGGCATAGGTAACATCGTCCAGGTCCGTCAAACCATTGCTGATGTAAACATTATTTTGCCGGTTTATATCCTGCGGCAATGTTTCTTCAAAACGATTGATCGCGTTTACAGAAAAATAATATTTCCCGCCGGTAAATGATGCGTAATCTCTGGCCGTCAATTTGATGTTTTCTGTGGTGCAGGGTTCAAAACTCTTATCCTGTTTTAACTCGTAATGACCAATCTCCAGGTTGTTGAGCGGATAAATTTTTTGCAGTATTTTGTTTCGTTCCGTACCTGATTGATTAAGCAGCTCATCGCGGTAATCATAATAGGTTCCTTTAAAGGTAGTGGACATCGTGCCTGATAGCACGCCATCGGCGCCTATCGTAAAATCAGCAATCCTGCTTTTTATGGTAGCGTCCGGGCCATATTTAGGCGTCTGTAGCAGTTTGCCTCCATCAGCAGTACATGCCAGTACGGTGCGGTTATCCGTAAAATCTCCTAAATAACCAAATGGTATCGTTTGACTGGTACAATCAGCCCAGGTGGTGTCGTTTTTAAAGGGGAGGCATAAAATAATGTGGTTACCCTGGTCCATACTTGCAAAATCGCTTTGCATACTTACCTTGTAGCGGCTGCCGGCCTCCACAATGCAATACCACGAATCGATATTTACCGATTTTAAGAGCGCCTGGGTATAGTTGACTAATGCCTTGCAATCACCGTAATTTTGTTTATCAACATCCGATGCCAAAAAGGGCTGATAACCGCCGAGGCCGATCTGCACACTCACATAATGGGTTTTGTGCTGCATATACTCGTAAATTTTTTTCGCCTTCAGTTTGGGATCGGGGATATCTTTAGTTATCTCTTTTATGTTGTCGATAGTTTCTTGTGGAAGCTGCTGCCTGTCGGCTACCAGTTTGTCGTATATCCATTTGCCCAGCGTGGTCCAATTGGTAAACGTACCATCGATGCCGTAATAAGTGAATTTTTGCGGAGCAATCTGAACCATCGGGATAACGTTCCGGTAGTAAGGACTAAGCGGTTCATCCTTGATCGCCTTCACATTATTTACCTGCCACGAATACGTATTGTCTTTATCTGTATTGACGCCGATAACTACCTTGCCGGCTATGTTCAACGCTTTATACCGGACAGTAAAGTCGCGGCCGCAGCTAAATACAAAGCTGCTTTTTTCTACAGATTCGTCAAAGTTGTCAATCGGACTCCACGCGTTAAAGGTGAGCGTTTGTTTCGACTTCACTTCGTATTCATAAACGATAGTGTAAGGATACTCGGTTACTGCAGGCAGGTAGTGCTTAACCCTTGCGCTCTCAAAAAGAGAAAACCCGTCGCCAACGCTGACGTCTGAAAAATCGCTCCCGGAGAATTTTGCAACTTGTTTACCAAATTCATTGTAAACCACACCTTTAATATTTCTGACGACGTCGTTTTTATCATAATAAATAACAATGTGCGCATTTTCATCGCCATTGGTATTTAAAACGGTGACCGCTTTTTTTACTTGCTCCACGGCATTGTCCAGGTCTTTAACCTGTATGCTTGTTTCTTCGTCTCTCACCACTGAATTTGCATGGGTAAGCAGCTCTTTTGGGATGAGACCGACTTCATAATTTTGCTGGGCGCTCACAGCTGTAAAACCCGTCACCAGCAATAAAATTGATAAAGCTTGTTTCCTCATTTCTTTTTGAATACCATTTCAGCCTTTTCCGACAGGATGATTTTGTTGTAAAACTCTTTAAGATATGGATATTCTTCAGGCTGGAAAACAGGCTTGGTCAGCTGGATGATGTGCGAGAACGTGAATGAGTCGCCCTCGGAGCTGAACTCGGTTAAAAACCTTCCCCCTTTGTTTGGCAGTGCTTCGGAAATATTTTGCGGCGGCGAATCAACACTATAACCAGCAGGCAGGTGAACGGTTAGTACCGTGCGGTATTCGCTCAGTACTTCCATATCCACAGGGTAAGTACGTGCGGCAAGCTTGAAAGGGTTGGTTGCGATTTTACTCAAAAAGAAAGGGTTAAATGAATAACTTCCTGCTCCTGTTTTGTCACCGGTTCTGATCTCTACCTCATATTTTTCGGTTAGTGGTTTGTCTAAGCTGTCAAGGTCGGTGATCTCAGATTTTAATATTTTTACTTTGGGCAGTTGAGCGCCAAAATCAGCCACATACTCGTCCTGTGTGGTGAATTTCTTGATAGCTACCCGCGTTTCGTAGGCTTCGTAACCAAATGAGTAACGGGTAATCGTTCCTTTTAACTTACCGTCTTCGGCGAGGGTCAGATCCAGCATGGTGGTGCTCACTCTTTTTTGGGAAGGGTTCAGATCAACCCAGTAGGAGGGTTTGTCCAGGTTAAAAGCCCGGCCCTTGTCATTCAGGCACTCGAATGGAAGCATTCCGAACGGCAGCATGCGGTCGGTTGCGTCCAGGAAGTAACTTTTATCCCCGATATTCGCCTTTGCGATAACGTAGTTAAACTCGTTAACAGCGGGATACAGGTCGTTGACAAAGCCGTTTTCGCGGGTAGAAACAAGAACAGCTTCAGTATTAATACCGGCGCTGTTTAAGGCATCAATCAATCCCAGGTTGATATCGGCCACGCTGCCGCTATGGGATTCGAAAGCTTTTTTTACCCCATCATAGCTATACGCCCCTTCATAGTTGTTCCACTTATAATGCTGCTGCATATAAGCATATACAGCCATTGCTTTCCCGAGGTCGTCGGCCTGGCCCGCAGTTATCGGTACCATTCTGTCTTTAAAATAGCTCGTCTTCTTTAATTCGCCGCCAAAGGAATAGGCATCCTTCAAGTTGTAATCGATATTCCTCCACTCTGTCGTACCTTTGAATTTCTCCCCGTTAAAAGGGCTTGTGTATTCCACCAGGTCGAAAGTTATCGATGAGCGATAGTTCCTGGCCGACGTCATAAACTCTTCTTCCACAAAAGCCGGAACGTTGGCCATCCCGTACACCAGGTCCGAACAGTCACTGCTAGATCCGGCGGCGGAGAAGCAGGACCGCTGCACATCCGCCTTAGTTTCGGTAAGCTTCAAAAAGCCATGCAGGGCGGCGTTGTAGGTAAAATGCCCGGGGATAAGCGCTTCGTATTTTGAATACACTTTTGGTATATCGCTTTGAAATTCCCAGGGCTGAAAATGTTCGAGGCAAAGCCCGATCGGTCTTACCAAAGTGTATTTGTATTCAATTATACATCCCGGAGCGAGTGCCGGCATTGTAAATTTTAAAGTGCTTTTTTCCTTATAGTTGCGGGTAATATATTCCTTGGAAGGATCAAATTCCGCCCTCGTGACCGAGCCGTTTTCCGCCAGGGAATACGTTGTCCCTGTCAATTTCTCCACTTCATCCTGCTCCGATTTGTCGGTGTAATTACGTAATTCAATTTCTTTCGTTGCTTCGTCAAAACCCCTGGCATCAAATATTTTAATTTTCACATGGTATTCAAACCGAAGCTTGATATTGTCGTCGTTCGCCACAGCAATTTCCGATTTACCATATTCGTTCAAAACCACTGCATGTGCCGAAGTATCCTTTGCGTATCTGGACATTTTTAACTCGTCCGTCGAAGTCTGTCCGTAAGGAAAATCCTGTGTAAAAGCCACGCGGCAAAGGCAGGTCAGGATTGCCAGTGTGAGTAAGGTTTTTTTCATTATTTGGATCAATATTAACCAGTCCTTAAAAATAGGGTTTCAATGGGTATATTTATAGAGAATTAAAAATTTTTAGTACAAATTCTTTTTATGACCTTTGCGCCCATTCGCTATCTGCACTCAAAAAAATGAAATTAAACTTAAAACGGCCGCTGGCATTTTTCGACCTTGAAGCCACAGGTACAAATGTTGGCGCCGACCGTATTGTTGAAATATCGATCATCAAGCTGCATCCGCCCAATGGCAGCCAGGAAGAAGTACGTACCTGGCGGATCAACCCGGGTATGCCGATCCCATTGGAGTCTTCATTAATACACGGAATTTACGATGATGACGTGAAAAAGGAGCCTTTTTTTAAAGAAGTAGCTTCGCTTATAGCGCGTTTTATCGGCAACAGCGACCTGGCAGGTTATAACTCAAATAAGTTTGACATACCGATGCTGATGGAGGAGTTTTTGCGCGCCGGTGTGCCGTTCGATATCGAAAACCGTCATTTTGTGGATGTGCAGAATATTTTTCACCAGATGGAGCAGCGCACCCTGAAAGCTGCTTACAAGTTTTATTGCGAGAAAGATATTATCAACGCCCATTCAGCTGAGGCTGATACGCGCGCCACAATGGAAGTTTTGCTGGCCCAGTTGGCTAAGTATGAAAAAACGCCCTGGGAAGACAAAAAAGGGAACGTGATGTACCCGGTTATGAATGACATTGAAGCGCTGCATCAGTTCACCAACCTGAACCGGCCGGTAGATTTTGCCGGGCGAATGGTATTTAATGAAGAAGGCCACGAGATTTTTAACTTCGGGAAGCATAAAGGAAAAACGGTTGAAGAGGTGTTTAAAATTGAACCCAGCTATTATTCGTGGATGATGAATGGCGATTTCCCGCTGTATACCAAACGCAAGCTGGAAGAAATATACACCCGTTGGAGCGCTAAAAAAGCGGCTGAGCGCCAGGCAAAACCTGTTATTCAAACCAAACCGGTTGAGCAATCAAAACCGGCCGAGCAGGCAGAAGCCATTCAACCTGTGGCGGCGCCACAAACCCCTGTTAAAGAACAGCAGCCGGCTGGCAAGGAGCATTCATCGGAGAAGAAGGAGCAATCTGCCAAACCATTCGCGCCTAAACACAATCATCATCACAATGACAATTTTACGCGCAAGCCGTTTAAAAAGAAGGACGAAGAGCCGGCTAAACCGGTAAATGAGGACATGCTTAAAATGCTGGCGGATAAGTTTAAAAAAGGCCTGTAAAAAATATACCGGACTAAATAAAAAATTTAAACCTGTTTTTTCAGAAAATCAATATTTCTTTTCAGCCCGCTAAACCTGGTGCGTTTTACGGCGGAATGCTGAAACACTTTTTTAAAGATTTCTTCGGTAACTTCCTCCCAATCCTTTGCATTAAGGTGGGGTAGGTCGGGATGAGGATTAAATGCCGGTTCCTGGTGCAGCACGGAGAATTTATTCCAGGGGCAAACGTCCTGGCAAACGTCGCAGCCAAACATCCAGTTATCCATTTTCCCACGGAATTCTCCCGGTATTTCATTTTTCAGCTCGATGGTTAGGTAGGAGATACAACGGCTGCCATCAACCACGTAAGGCGCTGCTATTGCCTGCGTGGGGCAGGCATCGATGCAACTGGTACAGGTTCCGCAATGGTCCGCGGCGGGTTTAATATCATATTCAAGCTCCAGGTCAACGATCAACTCTGCTAAAAAAAAGAATGAACCGGCCTTTTTACTGATCAGGTTGGTGTTTTTACCTATCCATCCCAGGCCGGCCCTTTTTGCCCAGGCCTTATCCAGCACCGGCGCCGAGTCTACGAAGGCACGGCCGTTCACTTCGCCGATATTTTCGCTTATTGCCGCCATCAGTTCCTTCAGCTTGCTTTTTATTACGAAATGGTAATCAGTACCATAGGCATATTTTGAGATTTTGGGGCTGAGCGGATCAGCCTGGACTTCATCCGTATAATAATTCAGCGCCAGCGATATCACTGATTTTGCGCCATCAACAAGCAGCCGCGGATCGAGCCGTTTATCAAAATGGTTCTGCATGTAGCTCATTTCGCCCTGCATTCCGGCTTTAAGCCATGCCTCCAGTCTTGGCGCTTCCTCTTCCAGAAAGCCGGCCTTCGAAATTCCGCAAAACAGGAAACCCAGTCTCCGGGCTTCGTTTTTTATGAATTGGCTGTATTTTATCCCGGATTGTTGCACGTGCAAATATACCATAAACAGCTTTGGTATTTTGGCCGTAAGCTATCCGGAAATTAACGTAAGAGATATTATTTTAACAAAAAAGAACAAATCCTGAAGATGTGGTGTGGTTATTGCATTAAGTTATGCAAATATTTGGCACATGCTACGGCTAATTATTGATTTACCGCCCCATGTGGCAGGTATCCATGCTTACGACCTTGTTACCGAACAAGATTATTTAACGTTGCTGGCGGGTTTACTTGACGAACTGGTAAGGAAAAATGGAAAGATAAATTTTATACTGGTTTTAGAAACGGAGATAAAAAATTTTGCTTCGGGCATGTGGTGCGGAAATGTGAAGATTGGCCTGAAGCATTTTTTTAGATGGCATAAGGTTGCGATCGTGTCCGACGAATCCGGGATACGCGGTTATAGCGACCTTTTCAAATACATTATCCCCGGTAGGTTTAAAAATTTTCCATTAAAAAAAATGGATGAAGCCATTATTTGGGCATCAAAAAAATAATGAGTAACACGATGGAAACATTAAATAAAAAAAACAGACCTTCAAAACCCGGAATTCCTGAAAAAGGAAAATCACAATTCGAACAAAAAGAGGGCAAGTCCGGCGTTAAAGCCTTTTCGAATAATGATAAGCCCGGGCCGCCTTCAGATAATGACCAATTGGCGTCAGAATTGGAAAAATCGTCCAATAAAGGACAGGGGCCAGCGGGCGAGAACCTGTAGTGTTAAGTTAAAAGTAATTTAGTCGCAAGTCCAAAAGTTGAGGTTGCGCTTTTCTGACTTAAGACTCTCTGCAGGAGTCCTTCGGACAATACTTTTGACTCAGGAAACGTAATGTCATTTCGGGCGACAGCGAAGCTTTTGTCATCCCGGGTAAAGCGAGTTTTTGTCATCCTGAGCGACAGCGATGGATATTAAGGCGACATTGCCGTCTGAACGACTGGAATGCAAAGCATTTAAGATTTTTCCCTTCGCTCAAAAACGATAAGATTTGACAACTTTCTAAAAGGAGTTGTCAAATCTGTTATGTTTCTTATTTAAAACTGCTTCTCACACTTTTTCCAAAGGTAGCAACTGTCCAATACCCGCTGTCCAAAATGCGCCTTACCGTTAATAGCGGATAATCGGGGTCGCGTTTGTCAGCTAACTGGAATGCGATTTTAAACCCGTATTTGTTAAGCTCGGGCAGTGTCGGTTTCTTCCATACGCCAAAAGGATAAGCAAAATAATCAACCTTTTTGCCGGTGATCTCCTCCAATTTTTTGGTAGGTTTCTCTATTTGAATTACCCAGTCGTCCTTTTTGGGGTTGGGGTTGTGTTTATACCGGTCAACCCGGTGATGATCCCAGGTATGGGCGGCAATCACGTTCCCCTCGTCCGACAGCTGTTTAACCTGCGCTGCAGACATATAATGTGGCCTGCCCAATGATACGGTCATGATGAAGAAAACGCCCTTAAAACCATATTTTTTCATTTCAGGCCGGGCAATGTCCCACTGGTCCACGTCGGTATCGTCAAAAGTGAGCATAATGGGCTTGCTGGGCAGGGGAGTCCCTTTGGTAAGATACGCGTAAAGCTGATCGGGCAGTATGGTATGGTAACCGCTGTCGGCCAGCATCTTCAGGTGGGCCTTAAACGCAGCCGGCGGAATAATATAGTCCTTATCTACAGGTTTATCCTTTGGCCGCCAGTCACGAATCTGGTGGTAGCAAACAACAGGTACCTGTTTGCGGGCTAAAATAGCCGCATTATTTGACTGGGAAAATGAACTGAGGCCCCAAAAAGAAAGGGCAATAAGCGGGAGTGTTCTTTTTAACATAAAATGAGTGGCGAAATTTGAGTGGGCAAATGTAACACAATTTTGTTTTCAGTTAACAAAGAACAAAACCAACAAAAAGTTTAAAGTAATTTAAAATACCCGCGATCAACCAAATCAAATCAATCTTAAAAATCGTGTCCAGACAGCTACAACACAATCCTTTTACCCTCTTTCACCGAACGTTTCGCCGCATCCAATATCTCCATCACCACCATATTGTAATTCAGCGAGGATTGGTCGTCAGTCCCCGGCAGCCGGCCGCGCAATACCGCGGTTAAATAAAGGATATTATCGTTTATTGGCCGCGCCAGCGGAGGCGCATTAGTAGCGCCTTTGATATTTTCGCGCATCCGGCTTACAATATGACTGGTATCCAATGCATGCAGGTAACCGGTTTCGCCAAAAACTTCAAAATCTTTTATGCCGAACGGCCAGCTCCACGAGCCCTCTATTTGCCCGGTGGCGCCAGGGTATTCCACGATAATGGTGGCATCATCCTCTACCTTTGGGTATATCTTCGGCTTATAATGGCGTGCAATAGCAGTAACGGCAATCGGTCTTTGCCCGTGCATCATCCAGGTCATCAGGTCGGCGCCATAGCAGCCAAAATCGTTAATTGGGCCGGCGCCGTTTAGTACCGGGTCGGTAAGCCAGGCCAAAAATTCCTTGCTGCAGCCAATTTCCACCGGTCCCTGGTGACCGTCATGTGCTACCATTTTCCTGATACCGCCGATAGTGCCCGATGCCACAGTATTGTAAATGTAATAATTGGATGGGTACCATTCCGTTTCATAATTCACCAAAACTTTAATATGAAACTGGTTTGCAAGGGCTTCAATGCGTTTTGCTTGTTCAAGTGTGGCCGCCAGGGGCTTTTCCACCATCACCGGGATGTGCATTGGCGCGCATATTTCTACTATATCCACGTGATTTCCGACCGCGTTATAGCCCAAAACGGCATCCGGCTTTTTCAGCAGCAGCATTTGCTTAAGGTCGGTGTAAAATAACGAATCAGGGATATGGTATAGCTTGCCATATTTCACCCATAGTTCCTTATTAGGCTCGGCAATGCCGACAATATCCACCGTGCCATCGTTATAGCGCCTTAAAATACCATGGGCATGATCGTGGTTTAAACCGGCAACACATACACGGATAGGTTTTTGAGCTATCGCGCTTGAAAAGACAAGCAAAAGCAGGGCTGAGAAAAGGGTTTTCATGTTATTTATCATTTGATAGTGAATATGGAAAGTCAGCATCTTTTACACCTCTTTGTTTATTTGGCTGGGCCGACATATCAAGATTGATGACAGCGCCCTGCATTAATGAGCGGTGGCTTAGCCAGTTCAAATCGTAAGGTTTGCCGTTAAACGTCATGTTTTTTATATAGATATTGCTATCGCTGTTGCCCGGCGCATTGATGATCACTTTTTTGCCATCTTCCAAATTTAGGGTGATCTTTTTGAACAGCGGCGCACCAAGTTCATACTGATCGCTTGCCGGGCACACGGGGTAAAAGCCTAAAGCCGAAAAAACATACCAGGCCGATGTTTGGCCATTGTCCTCATCGCCGCAATAGCCATCTGGCGTCGCGAAGTATAGTTTATTCATTACGTCGCGAACATGGTATTGGGTTTTCCATGGCTCGCCCGCATAGTCATACAAATAAAGCATGTGCTGTATCGGCTCGTTACCGTGGGCGTACTGACCCATGTTGACGATCTGCATCTCACGTATCTCGTGGATCACTTCGCCATAATAACTGTCGTCAAATATTGGCGGCAAAATAAAAACCGAATCTAACTTCGCTAAAAACTGCTTTTTACCGCCCATCAATGTTTCCAAACCTTTAATGTCCTGGAAGACCCCCCAGGTGTAATGCCAGCTATTGCCTTCGGTAAAAGCGTCGCCCCATTTAAAGGGGTTAAAGGGCGTTTCAAACGAGCCGTCTTTATTCTTGCCCCGCATTAACCCGGTTTGCGGGTCGAATAGTTTTTTATAGTTCATGGCCCGTTCCTTATAAATCGCAATTTCGGCTTCCGGTTTATGCAGCGCCTTCCCCAATTGGTAAATGGCAAAATCGTCATACGCATACTCCAGTGTGCGGGCGGCATTTTCGCTGATCTTCACGTCATAAGGCACATAACCCAGTTTGTTATAATATTCAACACCCTCGCGACCGGTACCATTGGGGCCAACGTTATTTGCCCCATGAACAAGCGCCTGGTACAAAGTTTCGATATCATACCCCCGGCCACCTTTTAAATAAGCTTCGGCAACTACAGAAGCTGAGTTGTTGCCGATCATAACGTTTGCGTATCCGGGGCTTGACCACTCCGGCAGCCAACCACCCTCTTTATAGTCGTTAATCAGGCCTTCCTGCATTTCTTTTACAATATGAGGGTAGGCCAGGTTTAGAAATGGGTAAAGCGCCCTGAAAGTATCCCAAAATCCGGTTCCGCCAAATAGGTAACCGGGCATCACCTTACCGTTGTAAGGGCTGTAATGCATGATCTGGTTATTGGCATCTACCTCGTACAGCTTATTTGGAAAGAACAACATCCGGTACAGGCAGGAATAAAAAGTGCGTTCCTGGTCAACGGTTCCGCCTTCAACCACAACATGGTTTAGGGTTTTATTCCAAACATCTTTCGCTTTTTGTTCGGTAGCTTCAAAACTGTCGTTTCCCTGCTCTCTTTTTAAGTTAAGTTCAGCCTGTTCAATGCTGATAAAAGAAGAAGCAACCCGTAGGTGCACCTGCTCGCCGCGCTGCGTTTTAAACCCGATAACCGCCATCGCATGTTTAGTATGAAGCGATAAGGAGTCTGTTAAAGTAGTGTCGCTGTAGGTTTGTGCTATTGTGATCGGCTTGTCGCAATAGATCACGAAATAGTCCTTAAAGTTTTTCAATGGTCCACGAGCGTATTTCGTAGCGTAACCGATGACTTTGTTTTCGCCGGGGATCACTTTTACAAATGAACCGCGATCAAAAGCATCGACAATTATATAAGCGCTATCACTTTTCGGATAGGTAAACCTGAATTGTGCTGTACGCTCGGTAGGAGTGATCTCAGCGGTGACATCGTGGTCGGCCAGATAAGCGTTGTAATAATACGGTTTGGCTATTTCGGCCTTGTGCGAAAACCAGCTGGCGCGACCGTTTTGCGATACTTTTAAATGGCCGGTAACCGGCATAATGGCAAATTGGCCATAATCGTTCATCCAGGGCGAGGGTTGATGGGTTTCTTTAAACCCGTTGATCTTATTGGCGGCATAAGTATATTGCCAGCCGTCGCCCATTTTGCCGGTTTGGGGTGTCCAGGTGTTCATGCCCCAGGGCAAAGCAATGGCAGGGTAGGTATTGCCGTTGGATAGTTCGTATTTGGAATCGCTGCCCATTAGCGGGTTGACGTAATCAACCAGGTTGGGCAGTTTGTTTTTTTGTTGAGAATAAGATTTGATTGAAATGAAAAGTACGATGATTAAGAATAATTTTTTCATGAAATAGATAATACGGATTTTATCTATAGCGATGGGTTTTAAACCCATCGCTATGATTGAATTAGAAACTTACTTTCAAAACAACGACGGATTTCCCCCAATCCTTAATTTCCCCAAATGCTTATAGGCCAAATCGGTAACCTCGCGCCCCCTTGCTGTGCGCATCAAAAAACCTTCCTGTATCAAAAATGGTTCGTAAACCTCTTCAATCGTACCTTCATCTTCGCCAACGGCAGTTGCTATGGTTTTTAACCCAACCGGACCCCCTTTAAACTTATCGATAATGGTGCTCAAAATTTTATTGTCCATTTCATCCAGCCCATGTTCATCTACATTCAGCGCGTTAAGCGCGTATTTGGCAATGGCGGTGTCGATATTACCGTCGCCCTTTATCTGGGCAAAATCCCTCGTGCGGCGAAGCAAAGCGTTGGCAATGCGCGGCGTACCGCGGCTACGGCGGGCAATCTCAAATGCGCCTTCTTCGCTGATGGGCGTTTTTAATATCGACGCGGAACGAAGCAAAATGGTGGTCAACAGTTTGGCATCATAATATTCCAACCGCGAATTGATACCAAATCTTGCCCGAAGCGGGGCTGTCAATAAGCCGGAACGGGTGGTAGCCCCAACAAGCGTAAAAGGATTAAGCGATATTTGTACCGATCGGGCATTTGGGCCGCTTTCAAGCATAATATCGATCTTAAAATCCTCCATTGCCGAGTACAAATACTCTTCAACCAGCGGGCTCAGGCGATGGATCTCGTCGATAAATAAGATGTCGTTAGTCTCCAGGTTGGTCAACAGGCCGGCCAAATCACCGGGCTTATCCAAAACCGGTCCCGAAGTGATTTTAATACCTGAGCCCATTTCATTGGCAATAATGTAGGAGAGGGTGGTTTTGCCCAGTCCGGGCGGGCCATGCAGCAGCACATGGTCGAGCGCCTCGCCGCGTTGGCGCGCCGCCTGTACAAATACTTTTAAATTGGCTAATATTTTATGCTGACCGGTAAAATCCTCAAAAACCTGCGGCCGCAACACTTTTTCAATATCACGTTCGGCAGCGGAGAGGCGTTCAGGGGCAGGATCTAAATTCTCGTTC
Source organism: Bacteroidota bacterium (assembly GCA_013285685.1). GTDB lineage: Bacteria > Bacteroidota > Bacteroidia > Sphingobacteriales > Sphingobacteriaceae > Mucilaginibacter. The sequence continues at coordinate 47,272 of JABDHD010000001.1, read as the reverse complement.
ATTGCCAACGAAATTAATTTTTTTATTTCGGATTTCGGAATTTCGATTTCGGATTTGGGAAAGTTAGTATCTGTCAAGGCCCGGAATTTAGATGAGGAAACCAAATTCCACGCACTACCATCGGACCCATATTTAACTCAGTTTTATGGCTATATGGTATTTCGTCGTATTTAATGTTTTCTATTATTTTAATTTCTTTTGCTGTTTTATGATAATCAAATCCAAATTCTTCGAATATCGAATAAGCATCTTCAACGGAAAAGGCTGTTACACCAAATCCAAATGGGTAATACTGATTGTCGGGGAACGATATCCAGTAAGGAACTAAATATTTGTTAATAAATCCTTTAGACACTTTGAATGCTTTAGGAGAGAACTAAAAAAACTTCATAGATCATCTAAGTTTACCAAAATAACTTCTCCGTTTTTTAATTGCTCTAACGATCGCTCGATCGCGGCTTTGTTAGCCGGGTTCGACATTAAATAGGCGGTAGCATCTAATTCCTCTTCTGCCGTAATTTTAATAGGCTTGGACTTAAAAGCGACTTTAATAGCATCCAAAATATCAGGGCTTATTTCTTGTGCTGATGACAGATGATAAATTATGTACATCGCGCCTGTATTAATTTACGAATTTAGAGAAATAATAAGGAAATTTTCAGTAAATTGAAGGGCAGTTTAAACTTATAAAGTTTAAAAAAATGTTGAAGGATCGAAGTAGAAGATTATCAATAAAACCTTTCGCCTTTTACCTTTCAGCTTTCACCTTTTTTCATCCCTCCGGATATTTCCTGAATATCGCGTTTATCCGCATCTGTATCACTCCCCAAAACGCCTCCCGGAAGATACGGGTCGACATTTTGGAGGTACCCGCTGTGCGGTCGGTAAAAATGATGGGAACCTCAACCAGCTTAAAGCCATGCTTGATAGTAGTATATTTCATCTCTATCTGGAAGGCATAGCCCACAAATTTGATCTTGTCGAGCTGGACGGTTTCCAAAACTTTGCGTTTATAGCACATAAAGCCGGCAGTTGCATCCTGTATGTTTATGCCCGTTATAAATCGCACATAAACCGACGCAAAATAGCTCATCAAAACCCGGCTCATGGGCCAGTTAACCACGTTAACGCCGTTGATGTACCGCGAGCCTATTGCCGCGTCGGCGCCCTCGATACATGCTTCGCGTAATTTGAAAAGATCGTCCGGGTTATGCGAGAAATCGGCATCCATTTCAAAAATATACTCATACTGGCGAGCGATCGACCAGCGAAAGCCATGAATATAAGCGGTGCCAAGGCCTTGTTTCCCTGCGCGGGTTTCCATGAAAAGATTTTCAGGAAATTCGGCTTGCAGTCCTCTGATAATGTCCTGCGTGCCATCGGGCGAACCGTCATCAATAACAAGAATATGGAAATCGTAGGGAAGAGAGAACACTTTACGGATCATCCGTTCAATGTTTTCCTTCTCATTATAGGTGGGAATAATAACGATGCTGTCTGGCACTACTTTAGGTTTCTTTCAAATAAAACGACAAAAATAGTTGATTTCATATTATTAAAAATAAAAAACAGGAAAGCTTTATTAACTTTCCTGTTACAATTATTTTTTTGGCCGGTTATAGATTATCGGTATCGGCTATGATCTTATTGTGGTCCGCTGCGTCAACATCGGGATTAACAATGTAATTACGTTCTTTAATGTGCGGCGAAACGATAAGGAACGCTACAGTGAACACCATGATAAAACATACGTCGAAGTACCAGTAAAAATTTGCGCCCGCAAGATGCTTCGCAAAAAAGCCGCCCTCACTTATTTTACTTTGTACCCAGGCCGTGATAAGATTACCTACCGCTACCACCATTAACCAAACTGCCGTCATGGTACTTTTCATAGACTTTGGCGAATGCGTGTAGGCATACTCCAGGCCCGTGATCGAAACCAGTACTTCAGCTGCCGAAAGCAAAATATAGGCCAGCGCCTGCCACCAAAACGACGGATGCCCCCCTTTGTCGATATTGGTTTGTATTAGCGCGATGACTGCAAATGACATGGCAGTAAGTACCAAACCAACGCCAAACCTGCGCAACCCGGTAGTCTTAAGGCCAATTTTATCAAACCATGGATACACCCAATAATTAAATATTGGTATAAGTATCAATATGATCAGTGGGTTGAAAGTTTGCACCTGGCCGGGGTAAATGGTGAATTTTGCAAAACCCAGGTTGATGTTCCGGTTCATTTTTTCGAGCTGGAGTACCCATTCCGAAAGATTTTGGTCCCAAACCGCCCAAAAACCCAGTGCGAAAAAGAATACAAACATCACACGCCAAACAGCTTTAATACCTTCAACTTTTTCAGGATCAAATTTACCCTTTGCTACATCCAGCAATGCCTGCCCTTTTTTCTTTTTGCCGATATTGGCCAGCGCGTATATTGAAATAAAAACGAAATTGTTCTTATTCACGCCGCCGGGAGGTACCCTTACATACATTTTTCGGCCGGAAAAGAAGATGATGGTTGCCAGCGCCATCAATATACCTGGAATACCGAATGCTAGCCTGGGACCATAATTAGCATATGTCCAGGGGATCAAGATTGTGGATATCATTGACCCGGCGTTAATGCTGAAATAAAACCAGCCGTAAACCTTTGATAACAGGTCCTGGTTTGACTTGTCGAACTGGTCGCCCACATTCGCCGATACACACGATTTAATGCCTCCCGCGCCGACGGCGATCAAAACCAACCCCCATGAAAATAACGGCAGGCTGGTAGTAAACGACGAGGTGAAAAGGTTACCCAGGCAGTACACCATGGATATCCACAAGATCACTTTATATTTTCCAAAGAACCAATCGGCCATAAGGCCCCCCAAAAGCGGCATGAAATAGGATAGAGCAACGAATAGGTGTGTTTGTTCATTTGCCAGGGCGGCGGCTTTTTGCGCCAAACCAGGAATTTTATGCGGGTTATAAAATCCTGCCACCAGGAAAGTTACCAGGATGGACCGTAAGCCATAATAACTAAAACGTTCAGCCGCTTCATTGCCAATAATAAATGGGACAGCTTTTGGGAAACGGGATTTTTTTGGGACAGCATCAGCTGCCAAAGATGTGTCAGACATAAATGAGGTCAGTTAAATAATTTGACTAAAATACTACAATTCCTGTAAATCAAAATTAAATACTGACTATGTTTCCTTTTATTGGAACAATATTTTGTGGTTAGGCGGCTTGTAACCTTTTGATTGGGTATAGGTGTTCAAATCGGGTCCCGGTAAGAAAACAAAATTGGGCATGTTGGCAGGATGCCTAACCTTTACAACAGCTACAACTTTTATAACCCTTACAAAAACAATCACTGGTTTGACGCACCCGCCGCCGCTTTATCTATTTGCGCCTGTTTTTTGGGATCCGTATAATCGTTGTCGCGGTTCTCAGGTTCATTGCGCATGTCCAGGTTATCTACATACACCCAATGCCCGTTTTTTAGTTTGTAGCCATCATAGCTCAAATCAGGGCCATAGCTGTCTTTTTGGTCCTTCATTTTGGGATCGGGTGGCGAAAGGTGGTCAAATACGATTGTGTTTTGATCCATAATATAGCGCAGAAGCATTGACGTCTGCCGGTTATATTCAAAAACAATCCTTTTTCGTGTTTTGCCATTTCCGTCGAAGACCGGCATGCCTAACACCGGTTTATCATTGTTAAATGACAGCACTTCGATGACTTTTTTTGTTGATCTTATGGTATTGCCTTTCCAGCCCAACAAAACGTAATACAGCTTAGGGGTGTACACAGGGATAATATTGTAATATTCAGCGCCGTACCATTTGTGGTTGTCGGTTATCGTGTCTTCCGGATGTTTTATATCGGACGAAGCATCGTTAAGCGGGTACATCAAAAGCTTGCCACCGGTATTGATCTGGATGGTGCCGTAAAACCGATAGCTGCCATCATCAAACATAACCGGCCATGTAATGATGCGAAAACGGTTGTCAGGTGAATTGATGATTTTGACCATTTTAACCGAATCAAACGGGTAAAGAAAAGAATTCGGCACTTTCAGGGCACCTACCAGCGTTTTTATAAATGAATAATTGGCCGTCTGGCGTTTCGTCTCCTCCGTGTCGTTCACCATGGTTTTTCCCATGACGATCAGACTATCCTCGTATGAACGCAACATTTTTATGTTAGCCGTTTCGTCGGAATGTTGTGCGAAGATTAATCGCGGCAGCAAAAAAATAAGGACAATAGGGATACATATTTTTTTCATCACACTAATTAACGCAAAATTTCGATAACCATTGCACTGGCCCCGCCGCCTCCGTTACAAATTCCTGCCGCGCCATATTTTCCGTCGTTTTGCAGCAATACATTTAATAAGGTTACCATGATCCTTGCGCCGGAAGCCCCAAGCGGATGTCCCATTGCAACAGCGCCACCGTTCACATTTACCCTTGCCGGGTCGAGGCTGAGCAGCCGGTTGTTGGCAATTGAAACCACTGAAAATGCTTCATTGATCTCAAAAAAATCAATTTGTTCGGTCTTTAGCCCGGCACGGTGCAAAGCCAGTGGTATCGCTTTTGACGGCGAAGTAGTAAACCATTCAGGCGCCTGCTGCGCATCAGCATAGGAAACTATTTTTGCCAAAGGTTTTATGCCCATTTCTTTTGCTTTTTCCGCGCTCATCAGCACAACAGCAGCAGCGCCGTCGTTTAAGGTGGAAGCATTGGCCGCCGTTACCGTGCCATCTTTTTTAAATACCGGTTTCAGGCCTGGTATTTTATCAAACTTAACAGCATGTGGCTCCTCGTCGTCGGCGAATAACGTAATATCCCCCTTTTTATCTTTCAATTCAACCGGCGTTATCTCGTCGCTAAACTTTCCTTCTTTCTGTGCTTGTTGTGCCCGTTTGTAAGATTCAATTGCATAGGCATCCTGGTCTTCCCGGCTAACATTACACTCAGTCGCGCATAATTCAGCCGCCGAGCCCATGTGATAGTCGTTGTACACGTCCCACAACCCATCTTTTATCAAGCCATCGGTAAGTGTGCCGTTGCCCAAACGGTAGCCATTACGGGCTTTATCCAGGTAATACGGCACATTGCTCATGCTTTCCATACCACCGGCAACAACAATATCATTTTGCCCCAACGCAATACTTTGCGCGGCCAGCATTATGGCTTTCATACCTGAAGCGCAAACTTTATTGATGGTAGTTGCCGGCAATACAGGCAAACCTGCGAAAATAGCCGCCTGGGTAGCGGGCGCCTGTCCCAAATTTGCGGACAGCACATTACCCATATAAACTTCCTGTATATGTTCAGGTTTCAGGCCTGATTTTTCCACAGCTGACCTGATCGCCAAAGCGCCAAGCTGCGTTGCCGATAAACTTGCTAAACTGCCCCCGAAACTCCCGATTGGCGTACGGGTAGCAGCTACGATAACTACTTCCTTCATGTAACGATATAAATTTGGACAGACAAAGTTAGGCTTTTTCAGGCGATCAATTTGCTATGCGTGCATATTAAGTACAAAGTCTTAAATCGAAAGTCATAATTAAATATGCTTTGGACTTAGAACTTTCGACTTAAGACTTAGGACTTTTCTTAATTTTTTTCTTACGCTCATGCAGGGCCTGTTGCAATAAATACTCAATCTGCCCATTCGTGCTCCTGAATTCATCGCCCGCCCAGGTTTCGATCTCTTTCAAAACCTCCGGATTTATCCGCAATATGAATGCTTTCTTTTCCGCCATTATTTATCGTCAACAAATCCGGTGTACACCTTGCGCATATAAACCATATGGACACTTATGAAGATCATCAGCATAAGCTGATCGCTATTTTTAAAAGCGCTTTGACCGGGTATCACCTTCAGTTTTGGCTGGGTGGTGAATTTCTTCCCCGCTGTTGTCAATACATTGCCGAATTGGTCGTTGTACCAGCGCTGTGTTTTTGAAAACACCGTAGGATACTTAAGATTGAAAATTTGCCCGTCAGCGAAATGAATGCTTATCCGCGCCAGGAAAGCGGAGGTTTTTACAACCGCTGCCTGTTGATTAGTTGAAGCATCATTTATAAAGATATCCCTTGCAAAGAAATTTTTGCCTGAATGCAGCGTCCAACTGCGCTGCGCCGAATTTATTGTGGCAATAAACTGCCGGTTCCCGGGGTAGATCATCTCAGCGTAGTTCTTTATCTCATCAGCCAGGGTAAATATTGCGCTAAGCTTACCGAAGGTTGCTACGGTAAGTTCGCCGGCGTGCCAGGGGTCAAAAACGCTTAAATTTCCCATTTCTATTAATGATATAGCGTGCCGGTATTAACTACGGGGTTCACGCTGCGGTCACCGCATAAAACTACCAGCAGGTTGCTTACCATAGCGGCTTTACGCTCTTCATCAAGTTCAACTATTTTCTTTTCGGATAGTCGTGCCAGGGCCATTTCAACCATTCCAACAGCTCCCTCGACGATCAGCCTGCGCGCCGAAATAATGGCTGAGGCCTGCTGCCGTTGCAACATCGTGTGCGCAATTTCGGGTGCGTAGGCAAGGTGCGATATCCTGGCCTCTAAAACGGTAATACCCGCACGGTCGAGGCGCTCATTCAGTTCTTTTTCAAGCAATACACTCACCTGCTCGGCCCCGCCGCGAAGCGTGATCGTGGCGTTTTCGTCCTCGATATTGTCATAGGGGAATGAATTTGCCAAATGCCTTACCGCCGCTTCACTTTGTATGTTGACATACTGCAGGTAGTTTTCAACGGCAAAAACTGCTTTGGCGGTTTCAGTGATCTGCCAAACAATTACGGCTGCAATTTCAATCGGGTTACCAACCTTGTCATTTACCTTTAATTGCTGGCCGTTAAGGTTAAAGGCCCTTAGGGATACCTTTTTCTTAACGGTGAAGGGGTTTACCCAATAAAAGCCGTCCTGCTTTACGGTGCCTACATACTTTCCAAAAAGCGTAAGTACTTTCGATTCATTCGGGTTAACGATAACCAGCCCCGGCAGTACCAAAATAAAGTTGACAAGCGCTGCTGTAACGCCAATGGCAAACATTTCGACGGCCATCGCTCCAATGCTTGCAGCCAGCAATATTAAAAATAAAGCGAAGGCCGCATAGCCCGACGGAGGGTTTATAATTTTCTCTGTATTCATGGCATTTTTTGATTTTAAATTGATATCACAAAGCTATCATATTTCTTTTGATAAAAGCAACAAAAAAATGCACAAAGCAGAAATTATGTTATTTTTGGAGGGTTAAACATATCGATGGCAAAAACGGCTACCACACGCCAAAAGGCAATACTCCGCAAATACTCCCGCAACGTTAAATTTTTGATGACTTTGGTGAGCGTTTGCGCAATTGTTTTAACCCTGCCAAAACAGGCAAAATTTAGCTACGATATTGAGAAAGGGAAGATTTGGAACGAGAAGGAACTCATCTCGCCGTATAACTTTGCCATTTTAAAATCACAGCAGGAAATTGAAAATGATGAAAGGGCGGTGTTGGCCAGCATAACGCCCATTTATCAATTGGACGATGAACTCAGCAATCGCGAGCGCGATGGATTTAAAAGCGACCTCGCAGTCAAATGGCACACTGCCGGATTTAGAGACGGTCAGCGCAGCGAATACCTGGATGAGGGCGATCAGCTGCTGAAGGATGTTTATGATAAAGGCGTAGTAAACCTGAATGCCAAATACCAGCAAGGCGCCGAAAACTACCAGGTGACTATTTTAAGTAAAAATGTTGCCACTGAAAAAAATACGGCGGATATTTTTACAAAAGAGCAGGCCCTTGCTTACTGCGATCGTGTTTTAAGCGAGCGAACAGACCTGGACAAAGCCTTTTTACTCGACCTGATCAGCAACCGGCTGCAGCCCAATTTAACTTTTGATAATAAGCTAACCTCGCGCCTTGAAAAAGAAGCCGTAGATGGGCTTTCGACAACCCGTGGCATGGTGCAAAAAGGGGAGGTGATCGTGGCGAAAGGTTCCGTAGTGAACGACGAGGTATACCAAAAACTCCAATCCTATAAAAAAGCTTTTGAAGATAACGTCCGCACCACGGGCGATCCACGCCTGGTTTTGATTGGCCAGTTTTTGCTGGTCGGCATAATGATCACCCTTTTAATGGTGTTTTTGTACCTTTTCCGCAGGGATATATACGAGGATAACCGCCTGGTGAGCCTTATCCTGCTGGTGGTTACAGCGATGCTATTTGCGCTCTCTATGGCTATCAAACTGGAGCTGCCCAACCTGTACTATATCCCGTATTGCATTGTGCCCATCATTATCCGCATCCTGTTTGATACCCGCCTGGCGCTAAATATACATCTGCTGGTGGTGCTCATCGCGGGCTTTTTTGTGCCGAATAGCTTTGAATTTGCTTATTTTGAGCTTACAGCGGGGATGGTTTCCATCTATAGCATCAAAAACCTCATCCGCCGCGAGCAATTCCTCATCTCGGCGCTGATTATTACCGCTACATATTTTGCTGCTTTTTTGGGGATATCCTTCATCCGCGAGGGCAGCCTCAGGACGATAGACTGGATGGACTTTCTGCCGTTCGTGGTGAGCGTGCTCCTCACGCTGCTGGCCTACCCGCTTATTTACCTGTTTGAAAAGGTATTTGCCATTACTTCCGATATAACCCTGATCGAGCTTACCAATACAAATGCACCGCTATTGCGCGAAATGGCTTTTTCGGCGCCGGGTACTTTTCAGCACTCGCTGCAGGTAGCCAATTTGGCCGAAAATGCCATTTATACCATCGGTGGCAACGCCCTGCTGGTTAGGGCCGGGGCATTGTATCACGACATTGGCAAACTGGAAAATCCGCTGTATTTTATCGAGAACCAAAGTGGTTTTAACCCGCACGACCGTCTCCAGTACCAGGAAAGCGCCCAAATTATCATCGGCCATGTGCGGAAAGGGGTGGAGCTGGCCCGAAAAGCCAATATCCCGGAGATTGTGATCGACTTTATCCGCACGCACCACGGCGATACCCGGGTTGACTATTTTTACCAGTCGTTTTTAAAGAATTTCCCCGAGAAATTTGTGGATGAAAATACCTTCCGCTACCCGGGCCCGATACCATTTTCCAAAGAGACAGGCGTTTTAATGCTTGCCGATTCCGTCGAAGCTGCCTCACGCGCCCTTAAGGAACCCGATGAAAAATCCATTGACGATTTGGTCGACCGTATCGTCAAATACAAACTCGACCAGAACCAGCTGAGCGACAGCAACATCACCCTAAAAGAAATCGAAACCATTAAAACCATTTTTAAGCGCATGCTGATGAGCATTTACCACGTGCGTATTGATTATTAGGGGTTTTTTTGCAGGATAGAACGAGGGCCAGGAATCACGAAAAGAGAAAAAAGCTTCCTGGTTCGTGACTTCTTGATTCAAAGAAGAGCGCCGCTCTTTTTTGAACACTTTTGAACAGTGAAATGAACGCCATATTCGTTTAACCCTGGCATAAGTTGGCGCCTCTTGTGAATAATTCTGAGGTTAGTTTACAGAATGCGTGGGATTGAAAACCCGGGCTGGCCTGTCGCGGGTACCCAGATTTTCAGATAAACCACCTGGGATGACACCCCTCGTCAATCGATCAATATTTAATCGACCGGCGCGCGTGGTAAATTCCGAGCAACCACAAGGGGCCTGCGGGCAGGAAAACCCGCCATGGTCAGCAATGGTTAAAACGCCAATGCCACACCGCTTTTTAACCCTTCTGCGTACTTTTCTTTGTCGAATTTATAAAGGAACGGCGACCTGTGCGCGCCAATCTTCTTCGTTTCATTTAATTTAATAATGATGCCGGTTGCCATTAAACGCTTGGCGAAATTCCGGTCATCGAGCGACTTACCCAGGATGGTTTCGTACAGGCTGTGTATCTCCGGTAAGGTAAATTTCTCTTCGAGCAATTCGTATCCTATTGGGTAATGTGCAATATGCAGGCGCAGGGCCTTCAGCGCTTCGGCGATGATCATCGCATGATCAAACATAATTGGCGGCAGGTCGCTTACCGGCCACCATTGGCAATCGGCCTCCAGTTCACCTTTCTTTGGTTCGACTTTCGAAAACTCTGTTAGCGTATAAAAGGCTACCGACACAAAATAATCAAATATCCACGAATCTTCGGGGACATCCAAGCCGGTCATTTTCTTCAAATGTGCGGCAGTTAGCCCATTGTCTTTAGACCGGTCCGGGTTCCCAAAGGAACGGAATTGCTGGAAGAAAAGACCTTTCAAGCCGGTTCGCAGGAAAGCGATCCGGTTGGCCGCTTCCTCGATGGATTCTGTCCTTTTGATATAGCCGCCCGTTACCGTCCACTTGTCAAGGGGGATGGGCTGCTGCAGCAATACTTTCAGTTCCTTTTCATGATAACCGAATATTACATTGTCGACCCCAACATTGTAGAGAAATTGGCCAGTGTTCAAAAAAAAGTCAGCGTCTTCCTGTTCCATAATTTTTCGGGGGACAATAAATCCTAAACAACAATGTGACCTGTGCTTTGCAAATGTAAAAAAAATATCATTACGTAAAAAATACGGAATAATTTGCAAATGCGATGTAACAACTTTACTTTTATTCCGTCAAAAATACGCAATATTAAAAACCAACTATTAAAACAAAAAAATCATGAAAAAGATCAGTCTAATTTTTACCGTGGTCGCCGGGCTATTCATCTCGTTCGCTGCTAACGCACAAACCACGCCTCCGCCCCCGCCATCGCAGGCTCCTGCCGCTGCTCCCGCCGCCGATTATTTCCCCGGCAAATGGAATGTTGTAGTGAAAGGAACACCCAATGGCGATGCGAAATTAACTTTTGTTATTGAACGCAAAGACGGCAAATTAACCGGCGCCGTGCAGGACACGACTGGTAAAGAAATGACGAAAATAACCTCCATTGATGAAAAAGACAAAACCATTACCGCCGCTTTCACCATTCAAAGCTACGACGTTACACTTACGCTGGAGCCGGTTGATGCCGACAATGTTAAGGGCAGCCTGATGGGCATGTTTGATGCAGTAGGTGTGCGGGTAAAAGAAACTCACTAAACAAGCGATTCTATTAAAAACGGATATGAAAAAACTAACTATTGCCGGCTTTGCGGGTACGGCATTGCTTTTTATTGGGCAAAGTGTATTGGCACAGGGGGGCTTGCCGCAATTCGGCAAAGATCCGGTTAAGGAGATTGTGAAGCATATGAGCCTTGAAGATAAGGTGAAGATAGTAGTGGGCAAAGGTTTTTCATTGCCCGGGCTTAACATGGGGTCAAATGATAATACACCTGACAAAATTTTTGCCGTTTCGGGCCATACTATCCCAATCCCAAAGTTCGGCATACCATCGGTAAGCATGGCCGATGGCCCTTCGGGTATTCACCGATGGGCGATGACCGCTAAAGACTCGGCCGCTAACGCATTCTCCACAGCATGGCCGGTGGGCACATTGCTGGCATCAAGCTGGGATACCACATTGATACACCGGGTAGGCGTTGCATTCGGCGAAGAAATTAAAGCTTACGGCATCGACTTTATATTGGGCCCCGGCGCCAACATACACCGTAATCCCCTGGGGGGACGAAACTTTGAATATTATTCGGAGGACCCCCTCATATCCGGATCGTCGGCTGCGGCAATTATTAATGGCATACAATCGCAGGGAGTAGGCGCAACGCTGAAGCATTTTGCGGCAAATAACCAGGAAACCAACCGCAACTCGGTTAACGAGATCATCAGCCAACGTGCTTTGCGCGAAATATACCTTCGTAACTTCGAGATCGCTGTAAAAAAATCGCAGCCATGGGCAATAATGAGCTCTTATAACCTCATTAATGGCACGTACACTTCGGAAAGCTATGACCTGATCACCAAAATATTGCGTAACGACTGGGGTTTTAAGGGCTTTGTAATGACCGATTGGTTTGGCGGCAAAGATGCCGTGGCGCAAATGCAGGCGGGTAACAACCTGCTGATGCCTGGTTCGCCGCCGCAGATAAAAGCCCTGATGGATGCGGTAAAAAGCGGGAAACTTTCAGAAGCGGTACTGGATAAAAACGTTGAAGGTATTTTGAATGTAATGCTGAAAACGCTTACTGCTAAAGGTTATAATTATCCGAACAAAGCCGACCTGAAGGCGCATGCCCGCGTAGCGCGAACGGCAGCTGCGGAGAGTATGATTTTATTGAAAAATGCGGGAAGTACCCTCCCTGCGCACAGCGGCGCTTCGGTTGCGCTATTTGGCACGCATGGTTACGACCTTATTACTGGCGGCACCGGCAGCGGCGACGTGAACAAACCGTACGCCATTTCGCTGGCTGAAGGACTGGCGAACGCCGGTTATAAGGTTGACGCAACCCTTGAAAAAAGCTATAGGGATTACCTTGCCAATTATGCCGCAAAGCACCCCAAAAAGGGTTTGCTGCAGGAGATCATGAACCCTACGCCGTTTGCTCCTGAGTACGAGGTTGATGATGCCAGCGCGGCGCAAAAAGCTGATGCATCGGATATAGCTATTGTGTACATCGGCAGAAACGCCGGCGAGGGTAACGACCGCAAAATAGACGGCGACTATGCGTTAACCAGCCAGGAAACTGAGATGATAAACGAGGTTGCTGACGCTTTCCATGCAAAACATAAACCGGTTATCGCCGTACTGAATATCGGCGGGGTGATTGATGTTACCACCTTTCGCGATAAGGTAGACGCGATATTGCTGGCCTGGGAACCGGGTGAAGAAGGTGGAAATGCTATCGCTGATGTTTTAAGTGGAAAAGTGAACCCCTCCGGTAAGTTGGCAACTACTTTCCCGGCGTCTTACAGCGACGTACCATCGGCCAAAAACTTCCCCGGCAAGGAATTTCCTGAAAAAGCCACTAACGGTATGATGGGCAGGTCGGTACCAGCGGAAGTAACGTATCAGGAGGGCATTTATGTAGGCTACCGTTACTACAATACATTTAAGGTGAAACCTGCTTATGAGTTTGGGTATGGCCTCTCGTATACGAGGTTTTCCTACGCAAAGCTCACCTTAAGCAGCGCAACCTTCAACAGGAAATTAACCGCTGCGGTTACCATCATCAATACCGGTAAGGTAGCGGGCCGGGAAGTGGCTGAACTATATTTGACCGCACCAAAAAGACAACTGGACAAGCCGTCCGAAGAATTAAAAGGATTTGCCAAAACACGCTTGTTAAAACCAGGCGAATCGCAAACGTTAACTTTCACCCTAAATGCTAAAGACCTTGCCTCGTTTAACACAGATGCCTCCGCCTGGGTAGCCGACGCAGGGAAGTATGCAGTGAAGATCGCCGCTTCGAGCGAGGATATTAGGTTGGTCAAATCGTTTGTCTTAGCAAAAACCATTACGGTTGAAAAAGTGAGCAGAGCACTGGCGCCGCAGGTTGAAATTGATGAATTGAAAAAATAGCCGGCCTAAGCCCTATCTTTAGATTCAAAACCTGTTGATCATGAAAAAAGGACTATTTATTTGCCTGATGCTGGCTGTTGCCGGAGCATACGCGCAAACGAAGAAAAATGGCGGTTCGATCGCATCGCGCACCATTCCTTTTGATGACCGTTGGCTTTTTATTAAAGACAGTATTTCCGACGCGGAGCAGGTTAGCTACGACGATCATAAATGGAGAAAGGTTGATTTACCGCACGATTGGAGCATCGAAGACCTGCCAAACCAAAAACCCGGCGAGATCATCGGCCCATTTGATAAAAACGCAGTTGGCAGCTCACCAACCGGGTTTACCGATGGTGGGACAGGCTGGTACCGCAAAAGGTTTGTTTTAGGCAAAGAAAGTCAAGACAAACTGGTCAGTATCGATTTCGACGGGGTTTATATGAATTCGGATGTTTGGCTAAACGGGCATCATTTGGGCAACCACCCTTATGGCTATACACCGTTTTATTACGATCTGACAGCGTACCTGAACCCCGCCGGCCAGGAAAATTTACTGGCAGTAAGGGTGAGGAACGTGGGTAAAACCTCGCGTTGGTATAGCGGCTCGGGCATTTACCGGCATGTTTGGCTAACCGTTACTAACCCGGTGCGGGTAGCGCCATGGGGCGTTTACATCACCACTGGCTCCGTTTCTAAAAACAACGCTGCCATTGCCGTTAAATCTGCCATCAGCAATAAACAAAACGAGCAAAACGGTTTCAACCTGGTGACCACAGTCATAGACCCGCAGTCTCATACCGCAACTCAGGTGCAAAAAAAATTGGTTTTACAACGCGATACCACTATTACCGATTCCCAAACGATCAATATCCCTCACCCTGTTTTATGGTCGGTTGAAAACCCACATCTTTATAAAGCAATTACGGAGGTTAAGCGCGGGGATAAGATCGTCGACCGTGTTGAGACATCGTTTGGCATCCGCACTGTTCATGTAGATGTGGCTGGCGGGTTAACGCTGAATGGCAAAAGGGTATTGCTAAAAGGCGGCTGTATGCACCACGACGATGGACCACTTGGCTCGGCTGCCGTTGACCGGGCTGAAGAGCGGAAGATAGAACTGCTGAAGCAAAATGGCTTTAATGCCATCCGTACCAGCCACAATCCACCCTCACGGCAATTGCTCGATGCCTGCGACCGCCTTGGTATGCTGGTGATCGACGAAGCATTTGATTGCTGGGAAAGGGGTAAAAACCCGGAGGACTATCACCTGTATTTTGACAAGTGGTGGAAAAAAGACCTGGATGCCATGCTGTTGCGGGACCGCAACCACCCCTCGGTTATTTTCTGGAGCATCGGCAATGAAGTTAATGAACGGGCAGATAGTTCCGGATTAAGAATTACCGGGCAACTGGCGGCCGAGGTACACCGGCTTGACCCAACACGCCCGGTTACCGAAGCCATATGCCACTTTTGGGACCACCCTGGCTACAAATGGGATACCACGGCCCGCGCCTACGCCAAACTGGATGTTGGAGGCTACAATTACCAATTGAACGAATACGAAAACGATCACCAAAAATATCCTGAACGGATTATGATGGGTACTGAATCCTATCCGATGGCAGCACTGGAAAACTGGAATATGGTGGAAAAGCATCCTTACATTTTGGGCGATTTTGTGTGGACGGCGGTTGACTATATCGGCGAAGCATCTATCGGTCACACTACGGTGGATAGTACGCATAAGAACCGGTTTTTCCTGGGATGGCCCTGGTATGATGCATGGTGCGGCGACATCGACCTGATCGGCAATAAAAAACCGCAATCCTGGTACCGCGACGTCGTTTGGCGTAACAGGCCCATTGCGATGGCCGTGCGCAAAACTATTCCCAAAGGCATGGTTGAAAATGTGAGCGGCTGGGGCTGGCCAAATGAGTCGCAAAGCTGGACATGGCCGGGAATGGACGGTCAGCAAATGATTGTACGTGTTTTTTCGCGGGCGCCGTTGGTGCGTTTATTGCTAAACGGGAAAGTAATTGGTGAACAAAAAATTGATGCCGGAAGCATAACAGCGGTTTTTGAACTCGCTTATCAGCCCGGCAGGCTTACTGCGGAAAATATCGAAAATGGCAAAGCAACCGGTACCATTGTGTTTACAACGGCCGGCGCACCAAAGCGCATCCTGCTAAAAGCCGACCGTGTTAACATCAAAAACAGCCGGAACGATATGTCTTATGTGATGGTATCGGTAGTGGATGACAAAAACCAGTTAGTGCCCTGTGCCGAAATACCTGTACACTTCGCGATAAGCGGCGCGGGCAAACTGGCGGCGGTCGGCAACGCCAACCCCACCGACCTGGCCAGCTTTCAAAGCCCTGAAAGAAAAACGTTTGAAGGCAAATGCCTGGCTATTGTACGGCCGAAAGGCAAGGCCGGAAAAATTGTTTTAAAGGCCTCTGCGGAGGGTTTGGTTCCCGCGATGATAACCATTAATACGCGGTAAAACTTCATGGCGTCAAAAACCGTTGCCATCCGGGGTTCTGGCGCAATGCGCGTTTATTTCGATGGGAGGCGAGACGCCCTTGACCTGTCGGGTGGGGCTGGAAAAATTATGCTCTTTTAGCTGAAATGAATCAGTTATTACGATATAAGGCGGCCATAGCTCCTTGCCTAACTTTATTTTTCCTGTTACCCACATCCCTTTTCCCGTCAGGCCATCAAGTTTTTGGGGACTTTGCGACATTCCAGCCAACCGCTATTTCCAAAAAAAAAATTTAGATGTTCCGCGTCACCTTCCGCACAGTCGAGATGGCGGATGAGCATTTATATCAGCAGGATATGTATAACTATCACTGGCCGGGGCCTGGCATTGAGCGGCGAAACGCTTAAAAGAATTTTTAATGAGGATGTAGAAACGATAACGGGCAGGTAAAAGCAGATCAGCGGCGATCAATTTTTTTCGTTTCTTTTATCCTTAATCTTGTATATTAAACCCGGTTTGCGTTAATGCTTTATACCTGATGAGATATTTATACCTTACTGTCGCCCTGGTTTTTTTAACCGGCCCGAATGTTGTCCGGAAGCCGATGGAAGCGGATTTTAAGGACGGCGCCGCATACCGGTGGCTTAACAAAAAGGTCTTTAGAAAACGGACATTGGATAATATGGAGCGCCTTGATAACTGGCGTTCGTTTACAACATCCGGTACGGCAATAGTCGATGCGCGGAAAGTAATAAAAACAACAGATTCAAGCAGTTCGGTGGCTTCCATCGAACTGTCCGGGCAAAATGTTCATGAGGGGGCTCATTCATTGCTGATGACAACGCCCGCCAGGCTGGCCGGCCCGGCCCCTAAAAACGGGCGCGGATGGGGCCGGTCGGGTGTGAGGCGATTGTTTAACGGCGAGGACTGGACCGCCTATAACCGTATTTCACTTTGGATATACCCCGATCTTCCGGGCTTTTATACCACCGCGCTCGATTGCCAGTTGTATAATGACGGCGCTGTAAAACTGCCGGCGATTTTTGGCCAGGAAGGCCAAACTTCCCTTGTCCTTAAAAATCATCAATGGAACCACGTGGTTTGGGAAATAAGCAATGTAGCCAGGGATAAAATTACGGCGTTTGAAATGTCGTACGGTTTGTCGGGCAGCTACCCTGGCGAAGCGGATAAAATCCATTTCTATTTTGATCAGCTTGAGTTGGAAAAAGTTGATCCCGATAAAATTGAGGGTTGGGACGTATGGAAAGACCGTATCTCTTACCCCCATACAGGATACCAAACGGGCGCGCAAAAAAGTGCAATCGCCAATGATATTAATGCAAAAGATTTCAGCGTGATTGACCAGGCGAACGGAAAGACAGTGCTGAGGAAGCCTATTGAAAAACTTAGTTCCTATATCGGGAATTTCCAGGTTATGGATTTTACCGGGGTCAGGGACCCTGGAACATACATCATAAAGGCTGGTAACGTAACCACCAAACCTTTCAGAATCGGCCCTGATGTTTATGAAAGGACGATTTGGAAGGCGCTGAATTTTTTTTATGCGGAACGCTGCGGGATGGCAATACCCGGAGTACATGGCGATGAGCACCAGGACTGGCTGTGCGTACACGGAGATAAACGCATCGTTATTAATGGCGGCTGGCATGACGCGGGCGATCTATCGCAAAGTTTTGAGGGGACCGAGGAAATTACCTATGCTTTGTTGAGCATGGCCGAAAAACTTCATGAGCGGAATAATAACCCGGCCTTGTACAACCGTGTGCTGGAGGAGGCAAAATGGGGGCTCGACTGGGTGTTGAAAACGCGTTTTGGCGATGGTTTCCGAGATGTTGGTTCTATCAACAGCCGCCGGACTGACAATATAATTGGCAATGATGACGATGTTGTTGCCACGGCGCAAAACGCCCCGATGGCAAATTTCGAGGCTGCTTCGGTTGAGGCAATCGGCTACCGGGTATTTAAGGCCATTGATCCCCGGTTTGCGGCCAAGGCGCTTGAAACGGCCAAAGCCGACTGGGAGTTTGCTGCGGAAGGGATGCCTTCGGTTAAACCTTCTAAGGATTTATGGCGGGGTAATTTCGATTCCAATAATGTTGAAGACGAATTGCCGTCGCAGGCCATCCTCTGTTCATTAGCGATGTGGAAAGCGACAGGTGATAAAAAGTATGCTGAAATGGCGGTTAAGTTAGCGCCCGTGATTATGAATGCCCAGCAGCGCAAACGCCCGGATTGGGACATCCCGGTAACCGGCTTCTTTTACACATCCACAGCTAAAGACCGAATCCTTCATTATTGCCACCGCGGCCGTGAACAAGCTCCTACGATGGCGCTTACCGGTCTTTGCGATGCATTTCCGGATAATCCCGATTGGATGAAATGGTATTCATGTGTTACGCTTTACTCGGAGTATCTTAAAACGATGGCTAAATACACGGCGCCTTATAATATGGCGCCGGCCTCTGTTTATGTTGATACGGAGTATATGAACGTGCCGGAAAGCAGGAAGGAATCGTTTCGCAAACAAGTGCTAAAGGGAGTGCCGTTGGGAAAGGGCCATTACCTGCGCCTGTTCCCGGTGTGGATGGATTACAGGGGGAATTCGGGCACTATTCTGCCGCAGGCCCAGGCCCTGGCAAGCGCCGCGCATCTTCGCGGCGACCCGGCTTCGGCACAGCTGGCAGAACACCAGCTGGAGTGGGTCATCGGGCGCAACCCGTTTTCGGAGAGCACGATGTATGGCGAAGGATATGATTTTACGCCTTTATATACGCCTTCGTCGGGCGATATTGTCGGCGCTTTACCGGTTGGCATTCAAACCAGGGGCGAAGACGATGCGCCTTACTGGCCTGTTCAAAGCATGTGGACCTATAAAGAGATATGGGGGCACCCGGTAACCAATTGGATATGGCTGTTAAATGATATAGAAGGGCCGGCAACCGTTGAGGGGCGGGCAACTGCGCCTGTAATATTTAGAGAAATTAGTACAAAGCAAATCATTACCGTAGCTCCCGATAAGGCAACAGGTCGTTTTAAAACAACTGTACCAGAGGGTGACTATACCGTTATCAGCGATGGCGGCGAACAAACGCAGACTTTTTTGCCCGGTACGTCTTATCGGTTAGACTGCCGTCGTGGCGCTTTACTAAGCTATCAAGTCTCGAAGGACGTTTCAGCAACAGGGGAGGTTATCATTAGGGTAATAGCAAACGGGAATGGGTCGCATCACTTTAATATCCGTATGGATAATTTGATGATTGCCGACAGTTCAAAAACAATCCAGTTAAAACCGGGGAACACTTTAACTTTTGAATGGAAGGGCCGTATCATCTCGCCTGATGAACCCTGGGTAGCGGTGATAGTTCCAGATAATGATCTATCGCAACGGAAGGAAATAAGAGGCGCTGTTTGGGAAAAATAAACGCTTGTTAATTAGTCCGAAAGTTAGTAATCCCGATAGCTATCGGGACCGAAAGAAGCTGCAACTGACATCGCCCGATCGCTCAATTTTTTTTAATTCATTTCAACCTGAGCCTTGCCCTAAGCGGCTCGCGGTAAGTGCTACCTATCGGGATTTTTGTTCCGCCAATACTTAACTGGTGTACTTCAATCATGCTGATATGTTTGACGGCTACCACGTAGGATTTATGCACCCTCACAAAATCAGCCTGCGGCACCAGGTCGAAAATATCGCCCATATTTTCACGGATCAATATCTTTTTATCTTTCAAAAACACAGTGATGTAGTTGCCGTCCTTCTCTAAATATAATATATCAGCTATTTTAACCTGGTAAGTTTGCGGCCCGCTTTTGATGAAAACGGTAGGCTCATCTTCATTGCTTAGACCACTTTTTGAGGGCAAGGTGCCCGCAGCTTTATTTATCGCCGCCAAAAAACGCTCGAAAGTGATGGGTTTCAGCAGGTAGTCCAATGCGTTCAGGTCGTAGCTTTCTACCGCATAATGGCTGTAGGCGGTGGTAAAAATGATCATCGGTCGGGGCGACAAAGTTTGCACCAGCTGCATGCCGCTGATATCAGGCATATTGATGTCGAGGAAGATAAGGTCAACCTTTTCGCGGTTCATAAATTCGATCGCTTTAACAGGTTCACGAAAGGTGGCCCGCAGGTCGACCAGGGTGGTTTTTCTGCAATAGCGTTCTATCACTTCCAGGGCCTTGGGTTCGTCATCAATGGCTATACAGGTGATCATTGCAGGTCGATTTCAAGCTTAACAAAATATTTCCCTTTATCTTCGCTGATCTGCAACTGGTGTTTGCAGGGGTACAACAGGTCGAGCCGCCGTTTTACATTTTCAAGCCCGATGCCGCTTTTTTCGTCTTCCATCTTTTTTATTGTGCTATATTTCGGATTTACGCAGGTAAAGATCAATTTTTGAGTTGAAACAGCGATACCAATATCGATGGCGGAAGTTTGCCCGATAGCGACACCATGTTTAAAGGCATTCTCCACGAAAGGGATAAACAACATCGGGGCGATAGTAACGCCGACTGGCTGCGCCGGAAAATCAAATTTCACCTGTGCTTCGCTGTCGGCATAGCGCAGCTTATTCAGGGTGATGCAATCTTCCAGGTATTCAATTTCTTTACTTAACGGCACACTGTCGGCATTGCTGTCATAGATCATATAGCGCATCATGCCCGATAGTTTCGAGATACCGTCAGCAAGGTCATCATTACCTTTTCCCTGCGCCATCGAAAACAAATTATTGAGCGTGTTGAACAGGAAGTGCGGGTTAATTTGCGAGCGCAGGAATTTAACTTCGGTACTCAATTGGTTTGCCTCCAGTTTAACCCGTACAACATCGGCTTTCGCCCATTCCTTTAAAAAGAAGTAAGCAATGGAGATGCCCAAAATACCCAAAAAAAGAAGCAACAAGATCAGTTGCGACCGGTCGATCATATCCATTATGAAATGGGGAGGCCCATTATCCGGAACAACATGCCCGATTTTTTGAAATGGCGGCGGGACAGGCGGACCGCTTTTTAATTTGAAAGTAGCATCCAACTGGTGGGTAGGCGGAGACCCGAATTTGACAGCGTCATGAGGGGTTAGCAAATTGATCGCCACATTATCGATCTCAAAAATCAACAAAAACCAACATGCCGCTATAGCGAAACGCGCAAAGTTGTTACGAAAGGAGAGTATCTTTTTAAACAGCCATAAAATATTGCCATAAAATAAAACACCAAGCAACCCTAAAGTGATGTAGGCGGCAGGTAAAAACGCATATACTTCTTTGCGTTCCATTACTGTGTTATTGTTATTACGGCTGATCCTTATGGTGATGGCTGAACTGGTTGACGCATTTACGGCATAGAAAACCGCTATCCAAAAAAGGATATGGATCGCGATCTCCGCCAATTGTCTCTTTTTTATTCTCTTCATCAATTCAAAAATAGAAACCTTTGCGCGGCTTCAATAATTTATGTGATTAACCGGGCTGATTAGTATGCGAACGGGCAAGTTTTGTGATCCGCCATCATGCCCGACCTGAACTCCTTTCCCGGCATTCCTATAAGCCGCAAATAACAAATATCGCTGCTTTACCTGCCCACACCCCCTGTTGGTACCAAAGTTTTTAGGGCTCCATTACGAAAATATAGTATTGCTTAAAATTATTACTTTATGAAGAAGCAATTACTGATAGTAGTCACCTTACTGGGGACATTTATTACCGCTGAAGCCCAAAAACCCGATACCGCGCGGGTGCTGGTGCATTACAAGTTTACCCACGTAAGAGACACTACAGACCGGACGCACCCCTATACAGAAAACATGGTATTATATGTAGGTAAAATCGCGGGTGCATACAGAAGTTACGATGGGATAGTATACAAAGCGCAATTTAAGAAAGCATTTGCCGAAGCGGCAGCCGCCAGCCCGGATGGAAATGTCAGGATAAACAGAAGGGGTGTAGGTTCGAACGTTGAATATTACCAGTACCCGAATGACCAAAAATTATTGACGAAGGATCAGCTATTGATGAACGAATACGCGATCGTAGGCCCAATGCCCGCGATCGACTGGAAGATCAGCGGCGACACGGCAACTTTTGGCGGCTTGCATTGCCAGAAAGCCAGCGGCCATTTTAAAGGCAGGGATTATACCGTTTGGTTTTGCCCGGATTTGCCGGTGCATATTGGTCCGTGGAAATTAAACGGGCTGCCCGGCGTGATCGTAGATGCCCATGATGCAAAAAACGAAGTGGTATTCAAATTTGATGGGGTAGAAAAAGCGGTCCCTACGCCACCTAAAACCGAGCCTGCCCCTGCTGATCAACCCCCGATATTGCGTGATTTGGATGATGACATGAATTTGATAGGAACGCCGCCCCGAACGATCAAAACCACACAAAAGGAATTCGATAAACTGAAGGAGACCATGAAGAAAGACCCTGAGGCATTTGCACAAGCCATTAATGCGGGCAATAATGTGAGTGCCCGGGCCGGCGGCGAAAAAATGGATAATATCAGGGTTATGAAGGGTCCTGGTCCTCGCGGCCCCGTGATCAATAACCCGATAGAATTGCCGGAAAAGAAATAAGCCATTAAACGCTTTCAAATAACAAATAATCATTTTTCGCCGCTATCAGCGCCGCGTTCGTAACAAAGTTTTCGGCAGGCTGAACAGGCAAAGTACCATTGCATAAAAAATATCCAAAACATGAAAAAAGCTTTATTACTATGCGCCGCCCTTTTAACAGCTGCCTGTATGGCCGGGGCGCAGCAAACCGACACCGCAACGTACATGGTGCATTATAAGTTTTCGCATTTGAGGGACACCAACAACCGCGCGAACCCTTACACCGAAAACATGGCGCTGTTCCTGGGCAAAATCTCAAGCGTGTACAAAAGCTACGACATGCAGCTCCAGGATGCCTTATTTAAAAAACAGGTGAAAGAAGCAATAGCAAACTCACCTGATGGAAATATCAAAATAAACAGGCAAAACTCGGGTTCGCCGCTTCAATATTTTCAATTCCCGGCACAGCAGAAATTGTTTAGAAAGGAATCGCTCGTTATCAACAGCTACCTGATAGAAGACGCCTTACCTGTTATCGACTGGAAAGTAAGCAGCGATACCGCCAGCTTTGGCGGCATGCATTGCCAAAAAGCGACTGCCCACTTTAAGGGCAGGGATTACACCGCATGGTTTTGCCCGGATATGCCTTTTCATGCCGGACCATGGAAACTGAATGGCCTGCCCGGTGTGATCCTGGAGGCGTATGATGCCAAAAAAGAGGTGGTTTTTAAGTTTGACGGCATTGAGAAACTGGCGCCGCCTCAACTTGCCGCCGTCACCAGTGATGCGCAGCCTGGCGACGGGCACAAGTTGATCATGA
Organism: Bacteroidota bacterium; assembly: GCA_013285685.1. Lineage (GTDB taxonomy): Bacteria > Bacteroidota > Bacteroidia > Sphingobacteriales > Sphingobacteriaceae > Mucilaginibacter. The sequence continues at coordinate 23,971 of JABDHD010000001.1, read as the reverse complement.
TCGGCGGGGATGATTCCGATACGGACCCGGCTATTATCGAGCTGCCTTCGCGTTCGATCAAAACCACGGACAAAGAATTCACCAAATTGCAGGATGCCATGCGCAAAGACCCGGATGCCTTTGTACAGGCTATGATGGCCTCGTCGGGCATGAATGGGCCGGGTAACGGCCCCAGGCCGCAAATCAAGATCAGAATCGGGCCACAGCCGGTAATCAATAACCCGATTGAGTTGCCGGAAAAATAGGGATGCGGGGTGTTACTCCGTCCTGAAAGGAAAATAGCACCAGGACATTCGCGTTTGAGATAGTTTTTTGTAAAATATTGCCAATAGTGCAGCTACCCTCTTTCCCGCGAAGCGGAAGAGAGGGTCGAGCAGCGTAGCGTACTCGGGGTGAGTCGACCCGGCGGACATTGGCGCTAATGCATCGGCGGTAAAGTCCGCCGGGTTGACTCACCCGGTCATCGCTTTGCTCGACCACCCTCTCTTCGCCTGCGGCGGAAAGAGGGGAGCTGCTCGCGACGCGGTAAATAAGCAATAACATAACAAATCGACATTAAACAAATTATAAACAGCTCATGCTAAAATACATTGGCTTACTGGCCATTGCGCTATTATTTTCGGCACGCGGCCTTGCCCAGGACAATATCCACGGGACCGTTAAAGACAGTACGGGAAAACCCGTGTGGTTCGCCACTGTCAGCCTGAAAAAAAAGGCAACCAACGCCATTGTGTCTTACAGCATAACAGATGGTAATGGAGCCTACACACTCGTGGTGCCGGCAGGAGAAATCCCGGATAGCCTGCTGGTGGAAGTTCGAAGCATAGGTTATAAAACCGCGGCACAAGCCATTACCGGCAAAGCGCCGGTGGACTTCGTGCTGCATATTTCCGTTAACCAGTTACAGTCGGTTGTCATCAAAAGCAGCCGGCCCGTATTGCGGATAAACGGCGATACGCTGAATTATAATGTATCCGATTTCGCCAGCGCGCAGGACAGGACGATCGGCGATGTGATCAAAAAACTGCCGGGTATAACGGTGGCTACTGACGGCACCATCCTGTATAATAACAAACCCATATCCAACCTGTACATCGGCGGCGATAACCTGCTGGATGATAAATACAACATCGCTGCCAATACCATCCCGCAGGGCGTGGTGGAAAAGGTGCAGGTAATTCAAAATGATCAGCCGGTTAAAGTGCTGCAGAATAAAGTAATGAGTGATGATGTGGCATTAAACCTGACCATTAAGAAAGGCGCCAAACTGCAGTTGGTAGGCCAGGAAAGCCTTGGCGCAGGTTTGCCCGGAAATTATGACGAAGACCTTAACGCCATGATGTTTAAGGATAACTATAAAGCCATCAATTACCTTAAAGGGAACAATACCGGCGATGACCTGCAACAGGAGCTGGTGGCACACAATTTTACTGATTATTCGCAGCGCATCGATAATGATGTACCGGCCACCGTGCTTTCCCTCGGTTCGGTAAATGACCCCGCTTTATCCCGCGACCGGTATTTATTCAATCAATCGGGACTACTCAATCTAAACAACCTGGTCAACTTAAAAAAGAATGTGCAGTTGAAGATCAACGCATGGTATTTTCACGATACCCAGCGGCAGGATTATAGCCAGCTCAACACCATCTTTTTGCCGGGCGATACGGTGCGCTATAACGAAACCCAGCACAATCGCACCGTCCCCAATATACTGCATACTCAATTTACGCTGAATGTTAACCAGGATAAATATTACCTGAATGACGCCTTGCTGATGGATGATAACCGGTCCACCAGTTATTCCAACCTCAACGCCAACGGCGCAGTAGTGAACCAGGTGTTTCGGGACAACTCATTGAATTTCTCCAATGAATTTAACCTGATCAAATCGTTAAAGTCGAATAATATCATCCAGGCGTATTCTTATTTGAGTCACTCAGCCGAACCGGAAAACAGGACTATCGGGCCTAATTATAGCGACACCCTATTCAATAAAAGCACCGCCTATAATCAACTGCTGCAAAATGTTAATGTCCCCGCCTGGTATACCAATAATTACCTGTCGTTTAAAATACCGGCAAACCTCATTACCCAAAGTTACCGGTCGGGTTTTAGCGTACAATCGCAAACGCTGACGTCCAACCTGGACGTATTGCAGAACAATAACAGCATCAGCCCGGAGTCGGACAGTTCGATGAACCATTTGAACTGGACCCGCAAAAAACTTTACGCCGAAGCGGCTTATGATCTGCCGGGTACCATCCTTAAGGCGAACCTAACGCTGCCGGTAAGCCTGCAGCAGATCAATTATTCCGACAGCCTGTATGCGTTGAACAAGCATTTAACACGACTGTATTTTAACCCGCAGCTGAGAATAAAATACCAAACCAGCGTGGAGAATTACCTGACGCTGCTGTACAATTACCGCAACCAAACAGGCACGATAGAAGATCTGTACCGCGGCTACATCCTGACCGATTACCGCACACTCCAGGCCAATAATGCCAGCCTGACCGAAAGCGCGAACCAAACCGCCGCTGCCGGATTTAACTATCGCAAGGCGCTAACCCTGTTTTTTGCGAGTATAAACGTGCTTTACAACCATATCGCTTCCAATAATATCGCTTCGGAGGTAATCACCAATTCGCTGCAGCAGCGCGTGATGCTGCCCTACCCAAACAGCACCAACTCGTGGACGGTGAACGGCACGGTTAGTAAATATTCCTTTGCCTTAAAAACTACTTTTAGCGGCGGCCTATCATGGCAAAACAACAGTTCTGTGCAGATACAAAACAATGCGCTGCTGCCATTCAACACCACTACCGAGGCGGCTAACATAAGCGCCAATACCAAAATGAGCGACCAGGTAAACTTTAGCTATAAAGCCACCCTTACCCAAACCGACAGCCATTCGGCAGTGGAAGCATCCGCATTTCACATCGACCAGTTGCTGCAGCAGGCCGAGGTCAATTATATCCCTACGGACGATGTACAATTCAAATTGTCAGGCGAGCATTACTTCACCAGCCAGCAGGGAAACCCCGACCTGAAATACTTTTTTGCAGATGCCTCTGCCAAATTCCACATCAAAAAATGGAAAACCGATCTGGAACTTGATGCTAACAACTTTTTGAATGTAAAAACTTATAATGCGCTTTATTTGTCCGCCAATACGCTTACGGCCAGTTCGTATACGCTGCCGGGGAGGATTATTTTGCTGAAGGTGTTGTTTAATCTTTGATTGGGGGTTCACCGACTCGTCATGGCGAGGAACGAAGCCACCCCTACACATGCTAATCACCGGACCTAATCTACGGGTTACCTGTCAGTTGCACGCCGTGCCCATAAGCATTTCGTTTCGTTGACTGTCCTGTGTAGCGATTGCTTCGTTCCTCGCAACGACGATCGCTTGGCGAGGCTTTGAAGTACTTTAATGCACACCCCGCACCAAACTATCAATCGACCTCCCTATTTCATCCGACTTCCTCATTGCTTCGTCCAGCGGCAGGCCAACCGGCAATCCCGGCCGCTTGTATTTGGTTGCAGTAAGCCAGGCATCGCGCAGCATATTTTGCCGGTCGGTTATTAGCTTTAATAGTTTTGGTCCGTTTGGGGTTTTGGACAACGCCTGTTCAATGCCCGGCGATTCGGCTACCTCGGTGCAGCCCAAATAAAGTAGTATTTCGCGGGCCATTATCCAATGCCCCAGTTCGGCGGGATGTACGCCGTCGGTGGTGAGGGCAAAGCCGTCCAGGTTAAATTTAGCGTCCACTTTGCGGTGGGCCTCCAGGTATTTTTTCATCGGGAAATGCACATCGATCACTTTATATCCAGCAGAATGCCGCAAACTTAGCAACCATTTGGCATAAATGTCCAGCACGGCGGCATAGCCTGGATCGCCGCCGCGCAGCTCATCAAAAACCGGCGGGGTGATGTGAATGATTTCGGCGCCGCTTTTAACCACCTCGCCATGCAGCCAGTTTATGCCATCCTTAAATTTTTGAAAGCGATCCTGGTCAAAGGGCATATAAATGCCGTCGTTCATGCCGTAACAGGCAAAAACCAGGTCGGGTTTGGTTTGGTCGAGCACACGCTGCAATCTTTCGTGCAGGTCCGGTCGCGGGAAGGCCCCGCCGGCATGGCCCGGCTCCGAAAGGCCCGAAACCGTTTCGCTGGGCAAGCCAACATTAATAAATTCAAAATGCCTGTCGGGGTAATGCACCGTAAGGTAAGCGATCACATCATTTACATAATTGGCCTGCCAGGTGATGCTGTTGCCCAAAAAGACAATTCGCTTAACTTTTGGGGCGATGTTTTGCGCATGGCTGACGGTTCCGTAAAACATACCAAAAATCAAGGCAGCGGCAAATAGATGAGTGCGGGTGAAAGCGATCATTAATTGAGATATATGCGATAAAAATAAGTGATTTGAGTTGAAATGTGACATGAGGTAGCTGGGAGGGTGCATCATTCATCCTCGGCGCAAGATTTTAGGGCATTCCGGTCCCTATACTTTGCCGGGAGGACTATTTTGCTGAGGGTGATGTTTAATCTTTGATTTTCCAATCTAATGTACGCGCTGAATACAAGCGTCGCCCGAACCGGCAGGGTAACGATAATTGTTTTGAAAGCACACCGGCTGGCACTCTTCTGCAGCCTATACCGGTCAGGGGTTGCCCATCGTCTTTAAAATCATTTATTAAATTGTTCTGATTTATACAATTCAAACGCCGGCCGGCAGAATATCTTTGCTATCAATATTTAAATAACCCGAAAGTATTGAACTTTGTATAATGAAAGCACTGACCTTAACGACGCCCGGAAAAACAGATGTACTTGAATATAAAGAAGTAGCTGCCCCCGGGTTAAAAGCTGATGAAATATTGGTAAAAATGGAAGCTATCGGCCTAAACTTTGCCGACATTATGCGGAGGAACGGAACTTATCCGTTACGAGGCAATGCGCCCTACATAAACGGGTACGAAGGTGCCGGCGTAGTGGTTGATAGTAACCACAATACACGGTTTAAGCCGGGCGACAGAATAGGTTTTGCCGACGTTCCGTTTGCAAACGCCGAACTGGTGGCCGTTCCGGTTAGCCATGCCATACCGTTGCCGCCGGATATTACCTTTGAAACGGCAGCTTCGGTGCTGCTGCAGGGGCTTACCGCGCAATTTCTGACATCCGACAGTCACCAGGTGAAACCCGGAGAAACGGTACTTGTGCACGCGGCGGCGGGTGGGGTAGGGCAGCTGTTAATACAGGTATGCAAGCTGCTGGGCGCCACAGTGATCGGTTTAACATCTTCAGAAAGCAAAAAAGCTATTTGCCTTTCATTGGGCGCCGATCATGTTTTTTTATATAGCGAAGACTGGAAAACCAAAACTCTGGCGTTATTTCCAAACGGGGTAGACGTGGTTTATGAAAGTGTAGGGAGCACGATGAAAGAGAGCCTTGAAGTAACCAGGATTCGCGGGCAAGTGGTGCTTTTCGGGCTGGCTGGCGACAAATTAGAATTAGGCAACCCATTGTGGATAATAGCGCATTCAAAAACCATAACGGGCGGTGATCTGTGGAATTACCTTACATCAGGCGAAGAACGTATAAAAAGGGCGCAGCAACTGTTTGGATGGATACGCAGCAAGCAGCTAAGCATATCGCCCCCCACGCGTTTTAAACTTGCGGAAGGCAGGCAGGCCCATGATTTTTTGGAAAGCCGGAAAAGTACGGGCAAAATTTTGTTGATACCTTAATAATGCGAATCAAGAGTCAAGGCCCAAGAAAAATACTGTTAAAATCTCCAATTTATTGAAAAAAAGGGAAATTGGACAATTCGGATATTATGTTTGGCAGGGAAATCGCTTTTAAAAAATGGCAAACGAAATTACCGCATAGCGACGGGTTTGAAACCTTGAGTGTTCGAAACATTCTTTTCCTTCTTTCCGGCTTGCCGGAGAGAGGGATGCCGAGTCCCGTACGTACGGGAGTGGGGCGAGTCAACCCCGGCGGACATTACCGTCAATGCATTTGCGCAAATGTCCGCCGGGTTGACTCACCCGAACCCCGTACGTACGGGGCTTCGCTCGTTCACCCTCTCTTTTGCAAGCAAAAAAGAGGGTAGCTGCATTTATTTTTCATGTTTCAAACGCGTCGGCAGTTGGTTTAATTTCAGGGATTATTCGTCCGTCATGGCGCAGTTAATACATTCTACCTAATTGTGTCATGTCAAACCGAACAAAAAATTTGTCTGCTATGTTTTTGTGCGTTTCAAAAAAAACTAAAGCAAACTTTGCGACTAATTTTTTCGCTTGTTTTTTTACCGTTTCATCTTCTAAAGTCTCTTTCCAACTTCCACCAAATTTGAATTCCTGGCCACGAACGGCGCAAAAAAGAATAAGCCCGTTTGCAAGCTTTTTGCGATTGATCTTAAAGATAGAGATGTCACTCTCCTTCCTATAAGCCTTGCACGCACTTACCAGTCCATCTAATATTCCGTCAACTAATGAACCGCCATAAATAGTATGAACGTCATTTGCGAAACTGACAACATTCGGCGTTGGAAACCAATCAGTACGATAAGCAAGCCCAATTTGATAAGCATTATTGTTGATTTTAGTGTCAATTGTAAATTTTAATTCCGGTTTACCTAATACTTCTGTCGTTGCTCTACCGAAAAGATAGAAAATGCCCTGGGGAAAATGGTAATAATTTTGGTTTGTGTATTTCTGTCTTCTATCAAGCGTTATTATTTCACATCCACGATTAAGTAAAGCGATCTGAATAACTTTTTGTGATAATTTTAAATAATCGACAGACGAATCCGCAATTACTTTTTTGTCGAACGAAAAACAAATTTCCGACTTAGTCTCGTCAATGTTTCTTATTTCAAAATTTGAAGCAATTACCCTTAAAACTTTGTGAAAGAAGAGATTCGAATCATTGTCATCTAATGAAAAATTTTTCCAAAAATGATCTGAGTTTTGTTGAGCTGCTATTGCTAAAATGTAGTCATTGTCGCCCAATATTTTGATTTCGAATATTATTTGATCTGTTTTAAAAAGTTTGATACAGTCAATTATTAGCCCGGTCAGCAATCCTGTTAGGCCGTCTTTGCCGATATACATAAACGGCCTTTTTCTAACCGATTCTTCAAATGTCATTTACCGCGATAATGGATGATAATTATTCCAAAGCTAATAAAATCCTGTCCACCAGTAAACTGAAACATCTGCCGCCACACAAAACCGAACAAATGCTTTTTTCGAATTACACCTTATAAATCTTTTTCCGAAGGAGGATTATTCTGCTGAAGGCGATGCGTAATCTTTGATTAGTTTACCACCACCGGTTTCAGCGGGAGGAGATTCAAAAATATATTTTTCGTTATGCATACGCGCGGGGCTTTTTTGTAGTTAATTTCACGACAATAAACCACTGCCATGAATAAAATAGCCGGCCTGTTATCGCTCGCGTTGCTTATAGGCTGTAGCTATCCACCTAAATCCTCAAAATCAGGAGGAAATAATCAGCATAAAACCGGTCAATCCGTGCAACAGACTGTTATAGATACAGTTGCGCAGCTCGAAGCGTTTTTGGATAGCATCGGTCGCTTGCCGTTGCAACCGATAGCGGACAAAGTCGCATATGAGCCCGATTCGATTTTTAAGTCGCAAAAACAGTTGGATACAGTACTATCAAAGTCAGATTTCGACATACTAAAACAAGCAGCACTGAAAGGTGTGATGTCGGCGAAGGTCGCAAGGCGAATTTTTCGTAATAACGATATCAGCGATTCATGTAATCAAGCAAGCGTTTTGAAAACATACCAGGTTGGCCTTATCCCCGTCGTATATTATCCTTTCAGTTCCAATAAACATGATTTTAAAGAATTTGCATTGTCTATCGGTGATGAATGGCATTGCATTAATGCATACCTGTATTTCTTTTCGGGCAACCGGATAATTGCCAGGCATGACGGGTATAACCGTGACGGACTGGATTTAAATTATTACAGAGACGCAGACGGAAAAACGGTTGTTTATTATGATAATAATTTTGGTACGGGATCGGGTGAATGGTGGGACAATTTTTACTTTTACAAATACGACAATAATAAACTGATCCCAATACTTGACGAACTTGAAAATGGAAATATCCAGCCACCTTATTTTCGGGCGCGCTGGCTTGAATCTACCGTCGAAAGCACCCATCCGTTAACCATCAAAATGGTTTATTACCAGAATTTTAATCAAACAATAAGTTTGCCCGACACTACTTACTATCAATCATCGCCTAACTACATTGACGACTCAACTTTGGTGCGTTATTCCTGGGACGAAAAAAGCAAGACGCTGAAAGGAAATTATGACCAATCGAAACTCAGCAAAGCGCAAATCATGTCGTATTACCAGGGCAATAACGAGTATCTGTTTATCAACGCGTACTATAAACTGCTTAAGCAAATGCTTAAAAATGATAAACAAAGGAAATGGGTGCTTGGTTACCTGGAGCAGGTGAAGAATAAAGAATAAAAATAAACAACAGCCAAAACATGCCCTGCCAATGCAGGTGGACAGCTTCTACGGCTTTTTACCACTACCCGCAGTTCAATACCCCCCGGGCCGGACGGCTGGAAGTGGTGGCACTGTTTTGTCGGTAATATGGAATTACCTGATTATTAGTTAGATACAGCGCTTGCAGTTTACAATAATATGTAAATAATTGAAAATCAATGACATGCAAATGTGCGCGTGGGTGTTGTTGCGAAATGGACAAGCAAATGGACAGCTTCTGCGGCTTTTTACCACTACCCGCAGTTCAATACCCCCCGGGCCGGGCGGCTGGAAGTGGTGGCACTGTTTTGTCGGTAATATGCAATTGCCTGATTATTAGTTAGATACAGCGCTTGTAATTTACAATAATATGTAAATAATTGAAAATCAATGATATGCAAATGTACGCGTGGGTGTTGTTGCGAAATGGACAAGCAAATGGACAGCTTCTGCGGATTTTTCCTGCTACCGGAGTTTCGTACGCCAGCAAGACCTTTCGCAAATCACCTTACCCTGCATTCTGGGGGTGCAATTCAAAATGTCGCTTTGTTAACCAAGCGTTCCGATGGAACGCTAAAACCAATATTTAATTTATCTACCCGCCAACCGTCCCTATGGGACGAGGATTGCAGAAGTTTCGCCCCATCGGGGCGTATGGTAGGTAGAAAGTAAAAAAATATTCTTTACGTTCCGTGGGAACGTTTGGTGGCTATGCGACAATTTGAATTGGACCTGCATTCTGGCGGGTAGTGTGTGAAACATATTTTTATATTTACGTTGTAATTCCACGCAATAAAACCAACCACATGAAACTAACCCTATTTACCATCCTCGCCCTTTTCACCGTTTTATCCGCTCATTCGCAATCTATGCCGGACACCACCGCGATAAAACAATTATTGGAAAAAGAATCGACAACCTTCCGCAGCGGCGACGTTAAAGGCCACGCTGATTGCTGGAAAATACAGCCTTATACCCGCATCGTGATTTCGACGGCAGACGGCAAAATGATCGACGTTCCGCCTGCTGTCATGATCAACCCGCCGGCAAACATGGCAGGCGGCGGCGGTACTTTTTCAAACTCCAATTATAAAATATCGGTTACGGGCAACAGCGCCTGGGTTAGTCATAATGAGGAATCCGTTTCGAAAGAGGGTAAAAAAACCTATTCCATTGAATTTAAGATGCTGGAGAAAATAAACGGCGATTGGAAAATTGTCGGCATGTCGATGCATGCTTATAATAAGTAATAGCAAGTAAGCTCCCGAAAATAATCTTAAAATTATAATTATATCACTGCCGGTTCAGCGCTGCCTGCTGTTTGCACTTTACGATTTCGAATTACTATCCTTTTAGATACTATGCCTGAAAACTTCGGACAGCATATCCAAAGGATTTCGGAGATCATCGCGTATATAATTGATCTTTTGTCCAATTAAAGCCGGCGAATAAAGCAAAACCTGGTACTGCTACTTTTCCACCCAAAAGGTATTGATCATCCGGATGGTGCCATCCGGGTTATGATGCAACTCAGTTACTTTCACATTCCGCAGGTGGGTTTTGCCGGATAGTTCCGTGTCGTGGTAAAAAATATACCATTTGCCTTTGAATTTTACGATGGAATGGTGGGTGGTCCAGCCTTGTACGGGCTGCATAAAATGCCCTGCGTACGTAAACGGCCCCAGGGGACTTTTGCCGATCGCGTAGGCAAGGTAATGCGTATCCCCGGTGGAGTAGGTAAAATAATATTTGCCGTTATATTTGTGCATCCACGAGCCTTCAAAAAACCGGCGGTCATGATCTTTTCCAGGCAGCGGATGGCCCGCGCTGTCAACGATCAGCGCGTCACTTACCTTCCCGCTAAATTCCAGCATATTATTTTTAAGCTTAACCACTTTGCAGTTGATTGAGGGGGCATCGTCCTGCTGCAGGTCAGTTTTGGAACCGTTTGCATCGTATTTACCGTCTTTCCAACGCTGCAACTGTCCACCCCAAATACCGCCGAAATACATATAAGCACTTCCGTCGTCATCAACAAAAACCGCGGGGTCGATGCTAAAGCTGCCCGGTATGGGCTGCGGCTGCGCCTTAAATGGCCCGGCAGGCGTTTTAGCGGTGGCTACGCCAATTTGAAATATATCCTGCTTGTTTTTTAGCGGGAAGTATAAAAAATAGGTGCCGTTTTTATAAGCGGCATCCGGCGCCCAAAGCTGGCGGCCCGCCCAGGGGATGTTTTTAATATCTAACGCAACGCCGTGATCGGTAACCGGGCCACCGATACGATCCAGCGATAAAATATGATAATCGCGCATTGCAAAATGATCGCCCATATCGTTTTCGGGAATGCCGGCATCAATATCATGCGAAGGGTAGATATATATTTTACCATTAAATACATGTGCCGAGGGGTCGGCCGTGTAAATGGCGCTGATAAGCGGTTGGGAAAGGTATTTTATTTTTTTTGCCGGTTGCTGGGCCGACGCCGGCAGGTATGAAAAAATGCTTGCCGCGGCAAGAAATAAAAACTGCAACTTAAATTTAAACATGGCTCCTTGGTTTGGGAGATGGTAAAGGTAAAAAAAATCGGCAAACGTGGCCGGAAAACATATATTGCTGACTGACCTTTTCCCCGAAAACAGGGATGCATCCGCACGCATACGACCAAACGGTGTTCATTCCCCTGAACAAAAATGAACACTTTTTGGCCTTTTAAAAAATTTTCAATACCGTTTCGAGGGCAGTTGAGGTGTTCTGTAATCGTTTTATCACTTGTTTAAAGGCTGATTAAAAAGGGAATGACAGGAAAAAACGCCCGTAGGGGCCCTTATGGTCGCCGTTCTGGTATCCTATGATCACCCCATTGCCCCTACGCCGGACGGCCCTACCGTTCGGTTTTACTGATAATACGCCTGATTACCTCGTCCAGTTCAAGCGTGGCCGTTTCCAGGTACTTTAGCAAATTTTTCTCGGCGTCGCTGCCGCCCGACTCCATCCCAAACAAATGCATCAGGCCCAGGATGGTGGCAACCGGCCGCCTGATCTCGTGCGCGTTGATGAGCGCGATTTCGGTTAACTGCTCATTTTGCCGTTTTAGGGTGGTAATATCCTGGATGGCGCCGATCATCCTTTTGCCGATCCCGTTTTTATCTCTTAAAACAATGCCTTTGTCAAGCACTGTCGCATAATCCCCGTTTGCTTTTTTAAAGCGATATTCCTGCGACCAGGTGTGCATTTTGCCAAATTTTACTTGCTCCGGGTAAAGTACAACGCGCTCGCGGTCGTCAGGGTGCACGTTGTCAAAATAAAAAGGCAGGTTGTCGGCATTTACACCTGCTTTGTTATGTCCAAAAAGCTTTTCAATATTATACGAATAATATACCGTATTGGTTTCCAGGTTCCAATCCCATATAACGTCCGAAGTAGCCTCAGCGGCAAACTCAAACCTTTCGTTGCTGGTTTTTAAGGCTCTTTCGCGTTGGTCGCTTTCCATGATCAGTTGCAAAAACTGAACGGTCCGTTGCAAAGTGTTCTTTTCAAGTTCGTTTGGCGATTTTTTTTCATTAAAAAACACGGCGAAGGTTGCCATAACATCATCGCCGGCGCCCAGTATCGGGAAAGAATAGCAGGTTTTCAGCCCAAACATTTTCGCCGCTTCATGCGCATGCGGCCACCGCTCGTCCGTTGAAATATCCTGCACCGTGACCGGTTGTTTTAAAAAGGCGGCGGCGCTGCAAGGGCTCATGCTGTCGCCTGTATCAATACCATCTTCGGCATCCCAAAAGTCGGGGGGTAAGCCGGAGGCGGCAAAATTAAATAGCTTGTCTCCTTTTCTCTCCTTAACTACGCACCGCATCCCGGGATGCAGTGCTTCAATACCTCCCAGGTACATGGTTGCCAGGTTTGCAATGCCCTGGTTGGTACCCGCGTTGAGCTTAAGTACGTTTTTTTCAAGCTTGTCCAACTCCTGGTAGTAATGACTTTCCGTAATGTCGTTGATCAGGTTGAGCGCCACCCGCCTGCCCCGGTAGTCCATCAGGTGGCCGGTCACGTCTGCGTACATCAACTCTCCGTTTTTCTTTTTGTGGCGCCAGGTTCTCCGGTGATATTCGCCATACGAAGCTTCGGTTTTCACTGCATCTTCAATCAGCGGTACATCTTCCGCCGGCCGCCATTCCTTTATCGTTAACTTCAGAAATTCCGCTCTTGTATAGCCATATTTGCGGCAGGCAGCTTCATTGCAATCAATAACCCGTAAAGTTTCAAAATCCCAAATCACTATCGGAAATGGATTTTTTTCGAAGAGGTAACGGTACATGCGCTCTGATGCGATCAAAGCCTCCTCGTTTTTCTTTTTTTCAGTGGCGTCACGCGCAATACCGTACCTGACTTTGTCGCCTGAGTCCCAGCGCGCCGACCAGATAAGCGGCACCACCGAGCCGTCTTTACGTATGTAACGGTTCTCTACGTTGGTGAAGTTTTCACCAGCCATAATTTTGGCGGCGGTTTGTTTGGTCTGTTCTTTATCTTCCGGGTGAATGTAATCAAATAGATGCTTGCCGATAAGCTCCTCAGGCTTATATCCCAAAATGCTTTCTGCTGCTGCACTGATTTTTACGACCCGGTCGTCCTCATCGATCACACAGATCATGTCGAGCGACGAATCCATGATCCGCTGGAGTTCGCCCCTGGTCTTTTCAAGCGTCATTAAGTTGACCGTATCTTCGGTGACGTCCCTCGCAAAACAGGCGGCGCCAAATACCAGGTCCTCTGCATTATACATAGGGTTGAAAGAGATCAGCGCATATTCTATAGTGCCCGATTCGGGGTTGAATGTTGCATCTTTAATGCTGAACCGTTCTCCGGCTAAAGCCCGGTTATAATAGCCGGTCCAATTTTTAATAACTTCTGCCCCCAGTTCTTTATGCAGCACCGGCTTTCCTTCCGCGACCGGGTTTTTAATGAGCGCCCCGACCCGTACCTTAAAAGCGCTGTTGGCGGTAATAAGATTAAGTTCCTGGTCGACAGACCAAATAAGATCTTTCGAACAATCGATCAGTGCGTTATGGTTTGTTTCGATACGATTAAAATTTGATGACTTTTTCCCCATTGCGCGCCCCCCGGCCCCTCAGTCGGAATGATTGATACTTGCCGGCTAAAAATAAGTGGATTTTTGCGATAAACCAGCAATTGGAGTTGTAATTTTTAAGAGATATGCGGCCAAATTTTTGCAGTATTTTCATCTCTGCCGCTACAATCTTTTTTCTATATTTAAACCGGCCATGGATTTTATGTTTGTGCCGATAACGCTTCATTTATATGCAGCGCATGATCTCAACCCGAATTCGTTGTGTAACACTCCTTACAATCCTGAGTAACTGACCCATGAGAAATAAAACTTTCCATCGTTTATTAGCGTTTGTCGCTTTATTATTATTGGCAACCAGTGCATGCAAAAAAAACAGCACAACGCCGCAACAGCCTGCCCAGGGCGAAAATGTCGTTAAAGATATTGACGGGAATGTTTATCATACAGTTGATATTGGGGTTCAGACCTGGATGGTAGAAAACCTGAAAGTTACCCGTTATCTTAATGGAGACCCCATACCTTATTCTGCTACAGATATAACTAATGGCGCTTATTGTAATTACAATAATGACGCAACCCTTGCTTCCGTGTATGGCCGGTTGTATAATTACAGCGCGATAAATGACAGCCGCGGAATATGCCCTGATGGCTGGCGTTTACCAACGGACGCTGATTGGACACAACTTGACTATACGCTGGGTGGCGCAAACGCGTCGGGTGGCGAATTGAAAGAAGCGGGCACAGTACATTGGAACGCGCCTAACACGGGGGCTACCAATAGCAGTGGTTTTACCGCATTACCCGGAGGCAATGCCGGCGCCGGGCAATTTAACGAGCTTGGCAAGTTCGCGTTTTTCTGGGGCAGTCCCAACAGTACAGAATCCCGGGCACTTTATAATACAGGGGCCGGAAGCGCCATTCTTTTCATGACTAATGAGACAACGTCATTTTTAAGCATACGTTGTGTAAAGGAATAAGGCGGCCGGGGATAGGCAAAAAATAAAAAGCACCCGCTTGCGGGCGGATGCTCAACGATTAATGGTATAGTGATCGATTAAATTACTTTTACGTTTATCGCGTTCAGGCCTTTTTTGCCGTTCTCAACCTCAAATGTCACCTTGTCGTTTTCGCGGATGGTGTCGATGAGGCCGGTTGAATGTACAAAAACGTCTGTCCTTGTGTCATTCTGTGAAATGAATCCAAAACCTTTTTGGTTGTTGAAAAACTTTACAGTTCCTTCTTTTTGCATTTTATTGTTTTAAATAAGTCGGCAAGGTAGGCTTATTTATCTGCATATTTTACTTTTGGTAAAATATTTTAAAAATTGTTTAAATAGAATCCGTAATGAGAAAATATTTTCGTTATATGAAAACAAATTTTTTTTTCTGCAACAAACCTTTCTTACCAGCGTTTAATAGCAACGGCATTAGAAAAAGCCCGGCGCATAGCGCGTCCTTCTCGTCAAAAAAATAATTCTAATGTCATTTTTTTTTCTTAGATTTAACAAAAATCCCAATATAAACACTCTTAGATATTGCCTGGTTTACGGCGGTGATCTTTAGGCATAACAAACAAGGCATGAAAACACAAAAACCGCCGCCCATATGGCTTATTTATAATTCTCCGGTAACTCAAACGCTCGTTATAGCCTAAGCCGTTAGTCCCTTTAGGTAAGCATTTGCCTTTGAAGATATTGGGAAGGCCCGGCATAACCGGCCAACTCGTACTGATCCCCTTTTTAATACTATTATCCAAAACAGTCAATTCAATTATGCAATCCCCAACAGTAGAAAGACAAGCGCGCACCCTGGTGTACGATTTAATGAACGAAGCCAAAGAACATGGTTTCGGCGCAGAAGACAAATGGACGCTTATAGTAGTGAACGACCAGGAGCGGGCGCGAATAAAAAAAGACTATTACCCGGTTTTAACAAATAAACTGGCGCCGGATGACCTGATACAAGTATTCCGGTCGGTTAAAACCGAGTTGCAGCAGTCCCTGAGCAAAGAAGAATCGCAAATGGATACGATGACTGTGCTGAACGAGGACCTGAACTACATTATTGCTTTTAACCCCAAAAGATTCCGATAAGCTAATGACATTTTTAGATCATGTTTTGCAGGTCCCTTCCTATGGTTGGAAGGATCAGGATGGGCAGTTGATAAAGCCACGCAACAAGCAGCTATTCCATGAGTTCTTTAGCAGGTTAAACGTGTTTAAAACGCGTAAAAACTGGCTGCCGTTTTTCAGTTGGCTTAAAGTCATTTGCTTAGTGCCCTTTTTGCTGCTATTCATTTTTAAGTTCTTCGCGCCCGTGATGCTGATTTATGCATTTTTGTACAGTATGGTGATCATGGGTACCCACGGTACAGTTTGGCATCACCGGTATTGTACCCATGGAGCCTATAAGTTCCGAAATAAATTCTGGCGGTTTTTTACCCAAAATCTTACCATAAGTGTGATACCCGAAGAGATATATGTCATTTCGCACCACGTCCATCACTCTAAATCCGACCAGCCCGGCGATCCATACCATGCCGAAGGTGGCTTCCTGTATTGTTTTCTCGCCGATGTTAACCACCAGCCCATTGCAAAAGATTTGAATGAAGCTGATTATTCCCGGGTTAGGCGCCTGATGGCGCATACCGGCGTGCGCGCCAACACTTACCCGCAATACCAGCACTGGGGTTCGTACGCAAATCCGGGCAGGGCTATACTTTCCTGGGTGCTGAACTGGTCGTTCTGGTACCTGGTTTTTTACCTCATCGGGGGCAATGCGCTGGCTTGTGCTTTATTTGGTGCAGCCGGTTTTTGGGCCGTTGGCGTGCGTACCTTTAACTACGAAGGGCATGGCAAGGGCAAAAACAGGCAGCGCGACGGAATGGATTATAACCGCAAGGACAAATCGGTTAACCAGATATGGCCGGGCTTTGTGGCAGGCGAATGGCACAATAACCATCATCTTTTCCCTAAAAGCGCACGCAGCGGGTTTAAAAATTATCAAATTGATATGGCCTGGTATTACATCTGGCTTATGAACCGGCTGGGTGCAGTAATCAGTTTTAACGACGCTAAAAAGCAGTTTAAGGAGCGATATTTATGAGGCAACTCAAAATATCGCAGTCAATAACTAACCGCGATAGCCAGTCGCTTGATAAGTACCTTAACGATATTAGCAAAATTCCGATGATCTCGCCGGATGAGGAGGTAACGCTTACCCGGCTCATCCGTGCGGGCGATCAGGCGGCGCTTGATAAGCTGGCCCGGGCAAATTTACGGTTCGTGGTGTCCGTCTCAAAAAAATTCCAAAACCAGGGACTAACGCTTAATGACCTGATCAGCGAGGGCAACCTGGGACTGATAAAAGCCGCCAAACGCTTTGACGAGACCAAGGGCTTTAAATTTATTTCATACGCCGTATGGTGGATACGGCAAGCAATTATGCAGGCCATTGCCGAGCAATCGCGCATGGTGCGCCTGCCGCTAAACCAGGTAGGATCGCTCACGCGGTTGCATAAAACCTTTGCCCGCCTGGAGCAGGAATACCAACGCGACCCATCCCTTGAGGAACTGGCCGATGCAATGGAAAAATCCGCCGAGGCCGTTGCCGACGTGATCAGTAAATCCGGCCGGCACCTGTCTGTCGATGCGCCTTTTGTTCAGGGCGAAGAAAATTCATTGCTGGATGTGCTCACCACACCCGGCGCCGGAACAGACGACATATTAATGAAGGAGTCGTTGGCGCATGCCATCCATCATTCGCTGGCTGTGCTTACCTTAAGGGAGCGTGAGATCATCACTCTTTTTTATGGCATAGGCCTGGCGGACGCCCAGTCGCTCGACGAGATCAGCAGCCACTACGGCTTAACCCGCGAAAGGGTAAGGCAGTTGAAGGATAAAGCACTGATGCAACTCCGCAGGCACAACGTAAGCCGGAATTTGATGGGGTATTTGGGGGAGTGAAAAGTTCGCGTAATGCTATTCATAGGCGCGGAAACAACTAACTGAAATTTTTTTTTGACCGCTTAACCGAATTGCTATATTTGCAGTCCCGAAAAAAGGGGCTATTTTTTTAATAAAGGTTGAAATAAACCTAATTGGTGAGGTGCCTGAGAGGCCGAAAGGATCAGTTTGCTAAACTGACGTACGGGAAACTGTACCGAGGGTTCGAATCCCTCCCTCACCGCTTTCGCCCGCCGAAGCTTTAGGAAGGCGGCCTTTCTGTTTCTATCGCATGACTATTGAATAGATGCGGAGACACCATTTCATAATTCCAATCAACCGTTCGGGATCTGACTAATTCGCCGATGCGATCAGCACGATTTTCCCTTGCGTATGATGTTTTTCCAACTCCTGGTATGCTTCGCGAACCTGGTTCAGCGGGTAAGTTTTAGCAACTGGGATATCAATATCGCCGTTGCCAACCATCGCAACGATCTCGGCCAGTACCTGAGTATTGGCGGCTACTGCACTGCCATCTGTTTTTACTTTATATTTTTGCGCGGCCTCAAAATCGATGATCGTATTGATCCGATCGGGCGCAATCCCCATTTTTATCGCCAGTGCTACATAGCCTTTGCCAGCGGTATCGATAAACGCATCCGCTATGGCGCCGCCTAAAGCGGCCTTGATATTTTCTTCGGGATCGCCGTCATAGCTGACAGGCGTTATCCCATGATTTTTTAACCATTGATGATGTGATTTACCGGCGAGCCCAATCACTTTGGCGCCGGCTTTTTTGGCCATCTGCGCTGCTATGGAGCCTACGCCGCCCGCGGCGCCCGAAACAACAACCGTATCGCCTGCTTTTAAATCCACGGCTTTTACGGCTGCATAGGCTGTTGTGCCTGCCACAAACAAACCCCCTGCTTCTTCCCAGGAAACATTTGCCGGTCGCGAAACCAACTGGTCAGCGGCAACTGCAACGTATTCGGCCTGGCTGTTACGGTTATTGCTAAAGCCAATCACTTCGTCGCCGGCTTTGAATTTTGTAACAGCTTCGCCGACAGTTTCAATAATGCCTGCAAAGTCACTGCCTTGTCCGGACGGAAATTGCGATGGAAATTGTTTTGATAGTTTTCCCTCCCGGATATAGGCTTCGCCCGGGTTAATTCCTGCAGTTTTAACGCGCACCAATACTTCACCCTTTTTTGGGGCAGGCTTGGGCAATTCGGCAATATATAAAACGTCGGTATGCCCAAAGTGGTCATAACGCACTGCATGGTTGACATGCTCATCCTGGGTGGTTTTCATTTTAAATAGTTTTAGCTATTAGTTAATACAGCTTAGCGATGGGATTGTTTAGGGAATGTGATTTTGAGTTAGCTATTACTGGACGGGTTTTTGTACTACATACCCCATGAGAAGGATCGGTGCGATATTAATCGGCTTAATGGTCATTTTCTCCTGCAACAAGTCGAAATCCGTTTCGCCGGGCAATGCACATATTTTGCCGCCGCTTGCACCAGGGAATAAAAACCATTACATAACGATCGAAACCGGTAAAACCACCCCGGCTGAATTGGTGACCTTTGCCCGCTCCCTTGAAGGGACGCCCTATGAATACGGCTCGGCCGACCCCGATCTTGGTTTTGATTGTTCGGGCTTTGTTACCTATGTCTTTAACCACTTCGGTATCAGGGTACCCAGGCCCTCAGTCGATTTTACTTACCTGAACCGGGAGGTCGACATCACCCAGGCAAAGCCCGGCGACCTGATCTTGTTCACCGGCACGGAACCAATGCCAAAAATTGCGGGTCACATCGGAATCGTTCGATCAAATAATGCGGGTACAATCACATTTATTCATTCCACGTCAGGCGATGCTTGTGGCATTACCGAATCGGCTCTTGACGCGTACTACCAGCGACGATATATCAAAACCATCCGCGTATTCGCACAAAATGACCGGCGATCGCCGCCAGTAACTGATTAGCATGTTTTTGAACTAATTGCAGGTCACTTGAGCGGCAGTTCAAAATAAAACGTCGACCCTTTTTCGATCTCGCTTTCCGTCCAAATTTTTCCACCGTGGCGTTCAATGATCTCGGCGCTCAGGTACAAACCGATGCCAAAACCTGAAATATGCCTTGTGTCGTTGGTTTCCACGCGGTAATAGCGGTCAAAAACCCTTTCCAGGTCCTGCGGTTTAATACCCATGCCTTCATCTTTAATGCTCACTGTAACAGTATTCCCTTTCACCTGGTAACCCAACTCAACCATCTTTTTCCTTGGCGAATATTTTATGGCGTTGCTGACCAGGTTTGAAATTACCGAACTGATCTTTTCCCGGTCGGCATTGATCACCACAGGGCCGGAGCCCCTAAAAATGATCTTATGTGAGCTTACGACCAGGCTGGTTTCGTCCAGTATTTCGTGCAGCAATTGGTTCAAATCGAAAGGTTCTTTTTCAATAGGCATTTTCCCCACTTCCAGGCGTGAAATATTCAGGAACCCGTTGATCATTGCTGTCATTCTTTTTACCTGTGCGTTCGCCTTATGCATCGCGCCGGCCAAAAAAGTGTCTTCGCTATGCTTTAACTTGTTGTTAGCCACCTGGATAATACCGTTAAGTGATGTGAGGGGTGTTTTAAGCTCATGGCTCACCATGCCGATAAAATCGTTCTTGCGTTGTTCTTCCAGCTTTTTCTCGGTAATGTCCCGGGCTATTTTGGACAAGCCGATGATATTGCCCTGTGTATCCTTTACCGGCGAGATAGTTAACGAAACATCCAGCAGCCGTCCGTATTTCGTGAGCCGCTTCGTTTCAAAATGTTCGACGCGTTCACCTTTTTTCAAACGTTCAAGTATCCGCGGCTCTTCCTCCTGCCGGTCGGGCGGGATAAGCTTGTATATTGTTTGCCCTATAATTTCATCCGCAGTGTAGCCGAATATTCGCTGCGCCGCATCGTTCCAACTGGTGATAACGCTTTCAAGCGTCTTGCTCACAATGGCGTCATCCGATGACTCAACGATGGCGGCCAGCTTGGCGCTTTTCTCTTCGGCTTGCCGTATTGGGGTAATGTCAATGGCCATAACCATGCCAGCGTATACTTCGCCGCGCTCATCTTTTAAAGGCACCAGGTGTATCATGTAGCTTTCGCCGGTTGGCGTGGTGCGCTCTATCGAAAACTTTTCGCCGGCCATCATCCGGTCATACAGGTGTTTGGAAGCATTGTAACGCTCGGTTTGGCCAATCTCGGCAGGGTGCTTCCCTTCATAATCGCGGCGATCATAGCCCATTTTATCCATCAGGTCACCCTCAACCAATACATACCGGTGGTCCTTGTCGATCACAACAATGAGCGAATCAGGTATATTTAAGGCAATGGACCGGAAAAATTTTTCATTCCTGGCTATGCTGTCCTGGGCAAGCTTTGTTTCTGTGATGTCCACCAGGGTGCCGGTAAGCCGTGTGGCTTTTCGGCCAGTATCAAAATATGCAGTCCACCGTAAGCTCACCCAACGCATATCATTATCATCAAAACGAAGAATCCGGCAGTTTAAATTATGACGATTGGCCTTGTGCGCTGACAAGGAGGCCTGAAATGCCCTGAACACGCTTTCCCGATCATCGGGGTGTATACGATTTGAAAACTCCTCAAATCCGGTCGATTTCCCGGCCAATAGCCCAAATATGCTATCACATTCTTCAGATCGGTATAACTCAGCGCTAACGGTAATATAGTCCCAGGTGCCTAATTGAGTAGCGTCGATAGCCATCTTTAACCTTGCTTCGCTCTCCGCAAGCGCCATATTTGACCGCTGCAGATCATGCTGGGTTTCGATCAATTCGTGGTTGGCTGTAGCCACTTCTTCATTGATTGCAGCCAGCTCTTCGTTGGCCGATTCCAGTTCCTCGTTACTTGCCATGAACTCCTCATTCGTGGCGGCCACTTCTTCAACGGCTCTCATTTTTTCCGTGGTTTCGGCGCAGATTAACAAAATGCCGCCGATCTTGCCGTCATCCTCCCGGATCGGGCTGCCGGAAAAATCGAAATAACATTCTTCGGAGTGCCCGTTCCGGTTCAATCGCACCATAAAATTCGGAAAGCCGACGGTTTGCCCTTTCATTACATCCTCAACGACTGGTTTTATATCGTTCCAGATTTTCGCGTAGGTTTTCCTTGCGCTTTGTCCTGCGACCCTGCGCTGTTGAGCAACCCCAATTATGAAATCGAAAGCATCGTTATAAAGCTGGATGTAATCCTTGCCCCAGCAAATGAGCACAGGAAAGGTTGTACCCAGCATCATACTCACCGTTTGCTTTAAGGCCGAAGGCCATACGTCCGGCGGTCCCAGCGGTGTGTCTGTCCAATCGGTAGAACGCAACAGTTCACCCATAGCGCCTCCGTCGCTTAAAAACCAGTGGTTGTTAGTTTTGGGGCCATTATTTTTGTTCATTAAATAACTGAAATTAGATTTGCCGGTCTGTTTGATGTAAAAGTAAAAAATATCAAAAAAGTTTGGACAAGTTATTATCCGACAGGAAAGTCAGGAATAAGCAACCCAATGCCCGTAGTGCTGCAGGCTTTGTTCAGGAGATAAATGACCAGATCGAAACACCGTATCAAACACCTGAGAACTGCAGGCGGAAAACAGTATATTTTTGTACCATTGCGTTAAATATAATACTTTAATGCGACGTTCCGCCGTTATAAAAGTTACCAATACAATTACTGCCGATACCCAACTGAGCCGTTAACCGTAATAAAACGCTCGGGATTTGTTGCCAATTACCTGTATTGAATGAGGAAACTCATGTGACAAGCATCAGCTTTTTAGATGAGTGCGGTCACAAATTGCTGTTTAGTCGTTGCGTAAATTTGACTATCAAACATATATAGCATGAAAACCTCAGAAACACTCCCAACCCTGCTCAGCCTGCTTGACTACGACGCCGGGAAGTTTACCAGCGCCGAGGTTCAGTTGCAAGCCAATTTGCCCCGGTGGATGGATGGCGCCGGCTCATTCCAGCTAAAAGGCGTTTTAGAAAAATATCTTGAACTGATAGACGAGCATATTAAAAAGCTGGATATTTTTTGTGCCGAAGAAAATTTTACCTATATCAGCCTGGTAAATCGCATCATGCATGCTTTTATTGAAGAAACGGACGAGAAACTGGAACTTTGCACGGACAAACAGGTGAGCGACGCATGCCTGCTGGCCTGTATCCAAAATATCAATCATTACAAGATCAGCACCTATGGCACTGCGGCGGCTTTTGCACACGATTTGGCAATGAATGATGCGGTTACCATCTTCCGCGACCTGGAGATCGACGAAAAACAGATTGATCACCGTTTATCACAGCTTGCGGAACGCGAAGTAAATAACAAAGCCAAGACGCCGGTTTGGTTGCCAAAGGCTATGCGGTCGGTAAGCTTCTTGCTGTAATCCGGGCGTTGTTGCACGATTGTTGTTGTATCCCTGTGTGAACTGTTTAAAAATGATGGTTCAACCGATTGAAAGGGGGGCAAGCTATGAAAAATGCAATAAAAAACCGGGCTTACCATGGCGTTAACAGTCATTGGGCATTAATTGCTCTTATTGTTTTTGTGCTGGTGCTGATGGATCAAGTTGAATAGTTGGGGGATAAAATTTCTAAGCATAGATTTTAGCTAAGCGGAATAAAAAGAAAGCTGTATCCCTAACGCCTCGTGAAGCAGCCCTGAAAGCCTTTATTTTAGCATTGAATGATTCGGCAGAGGCATTTGTACTACGATTATCGAAGAAGTTCAGGATAGCTTCGTAATGCATCTGAACAGACCTTGAAACGGTTTTAAAGGATTCAATACCCGCAGCTTCAACATCATTGTACCAGAGAGCCAGTCTTTTAAAGGCAATCTGCTTGCTTTTACAGATCGTGAATATATTGCCCAGCCTGATGGAAAGGTTATAAGCCTTGAATAATTCAGGATACCTCGGGAAAAGCAATTCAGCCCTTTCTTTTTGAGAAGCCGTCCATTTGGACGGATGCTTGAACAGCAGGTAACGACTCCTGGCAAGCAATTGCTTTAAAGTATCCCCATTGCTGAGTACTTCAGGCTGGTAAACCTGTTTGTTTTTTCTGGCCTCTTCAATCGATTTGCTTTCTGCATCAAGGGCTTCCCAACGGTATGTTATCCTTGCTTCCTGTACAGCATCATAAGCCAATTTTTGTACATGGAAACGGTCGATAACCCTTTGAGCATTACTGAAACATCGTCGGATAGCCTTTATCATATTGGCCGCCATGTCCATCGTAACCTCTGTTACTTTATTGCGAACGCGCAGCGGTATCTTTTCCAGGACAGCAATAATCTGTTCGGCCTGCGTTCCTTTAACCAT